>NZ_JANSHS010000310.1:0-945 GCF_047461695.1 Synechococcus sp. R6-7 | reverse complement strand
GGGGGGACGATGCTGGCCCTGGCCGCCGACGAAATCGTCATGGATGCCAATGCAGTCCTGGGGCCGGTGGATCCACAGTTGGGGGGGTATGCTGCCGCCAGTATTCTGCAGGTGGTGGCGGATAAACCCATTGCCGAAATCGATGACCAAACCTTGATCCTGGCAGATCTGGCCCGCAAAGCGATGCAACAGGTACAGAACTTCGTGCGGGATCTCCTGAAGGACGATGTGCCCAAGCGCAAAATTGCCCCCGAACGCATCGAGCCCCTCATCCAGTACCTAACCAGCGGACAAGTTACCCACGACTACCCGATCACTGCCGAAGAAGCCCAAAGGTTGGGCCTGCCCATTTCTACCGAGTTGCCACCCCAAATCTATGCCCTGATGGACTTGTACCCGCAGGCCACCATAGGCCGTCCTTCTGTACAGTACATCCCTATCCCCTATGATCCCCGCCCCGCTCTGCCCAGAGGGGGATCCCGCTCTGGCCTAGGGTGAACTCTTGGCGTAAGCTTCCATGGCTTCCAGGCGCAGCCCTCTTGCCCGGCGAAACAGCTCTTGTCCGGTGTGCAGGTGGCGATCGTCGAAGTTCAGGGGGAAATACTGCAGCTCCTCTAGAGCGTCCTCTAGGTGGTTGAGGGCGTAGTAGAGGCGAGAAGCCACTCCCCCCAGGCTGCTGGGATTGGGGAGGCGGCCAAAGATCTGCTGGGCTTGGGCCAGTTTCTGCGCACACTCTTCCAGATAGTCAGCAAAAGACTGCAACAGGTTGGGATCAAAGGGATCCGCCGCCAAAGCATGCAACTGAGGCTCTAGGGAAGACAGCAGGGGCCCCAAAACTCGGTTTAGGGGGGTGTAGACCTGTTGGATCCAGGCTGCGCGGGCGATGGCTTCGTGGCTGACGGTTTCACGGGGGGATCCCGTCGGCTGAGGGCGGGGTGAGGTGCG
>NZ_JANSHS010000309.1:0-15659 GCF_047461695.1 Synechococcus sp. R6-7 | reverse complement strand
GCGAAGCAGTCAGGGTCGGGTAGTTTACTGCCCTTGGCCCAGCATTAAGGGGGATCCCTGCATTCCTTGAAGTTTTGAGAGGGAGGGCTACAAAACCCCTCCTGAAAATGAATTAGAGTGAGATCACACCGGAAGGACGAGTCCATTATGCACCTGAGTGACATCACTCATCCCAACCAGCTCCGAAACCTGAACCTGAGCCAGTTGCGCAGCCTAGCCCGCCAGATTCGCGACAAACATCTGCAGACGGCTGCCAATTCCCCGGTCGGCTGTCATCTGGGGCCAGGGCTGGGGGTGGTGGAGCTGACCTTGGCCCTCTACAAGACCCTCGATCTGGATCGAGACAAGGTGATCTGGGATGTGGGGCACCAGGCTTATGCCCACAAAATGCTCACCGGCAGGTACCACAATTTCCACACATTGCGCCAGAAGGGGGGGATTTCCGGCTACCTGAAGCGCAGCGAGAGCCGCTTCGATCACTTTGGGGCGGGGCACGCTTCCACCAGCATCTCGGCAGCTTTGGGCATGGCCATCGCTCGGGATCGGCGGGGAGACAACTTCAAGGTGGTGGCCATCATTGGGGATGGTGCCCTGACCGGAGGCATGGCCTATGAAGCCATCAACCACGCCGGGCACCTGCCCAAGACCAACCTAATGGTGGTGCTCAACGACAACGGCATGTCTATTTCCCCCAATGTGGGGGCGATCCCTCGCTATTTAAACCGCCTGCGCCTCAGCCCGCCGGTGCAGTTTTTGGCCGACAGCCTAGAAGAGCAACTGAAGAACCTGCCCCTACTGGGATCCAGCCTCAGCCCGGAAATTGACCGCCTCAAGGAAACGGTGAAGCTGGTTACCGCTGTGCAAAACAACAAAGCCGGCATTATCTTTGAGGAGCTGGGCTTTACCTACGTGGGGCCGGTGGACGGGCACAACCTGGCGGAGTTGTTGGATGCCTTTGAGTTGGCCCACGGCATCTCCGGCCCGGTACTGGTGCATGTAGCTACCGTCAAAGGCAAGGGCTACCCGCCTGCCGAAGCGGAACAGGTGGGGTATCATGCCCAATCCCGCTTCGACCTGGCCACCGGCAAGCCCTACCCGCCCACCAAGCCCAAGCCCCCCAGCTACAGCAAGGTCTTTGGCCATGCCCTCTGCAAGCTGGCCGAGCGGGATCCCCGCATCATCGGCATCACCGCCGCTATGGATACGGGCACTGGCCTGGATAAGCTCAAGGAAAAGCTGCCGGATCAGTTTGTGGATGTGGGGATCGCCGAGCAGCACGCTGTAACGTTGGCGGCTGGCATGGCCTGTGAGGGAATGCGGCCAGTGGTGGCCATTTATTCCACCTTCTTGCAGCGGGCCTACGACCAGATCATCCACGATGTCTGTATCCAAAAGTTGCCGGTCTTCTTTTGCTTGGATCGGGCGGGAGTTGTAGGAGCCGATGGCCCCACCCACCAAGGCATGTACGACATCGCCTATCTGCGCTGCATTCCGGAAATGGTGCTAATGGCTCCCAAAGATGAAGCGGAGCTACAGCGCATGGTGGTGACCGGGATCCAGTACACCCAGGGCCCCATCGCCATGCGTTACCCGCGCGGATCTGGCGTGGGGGTGCCTCTGGCAGAAGAGGGATGGGAACCCCTGCCCATCGGCAAAGCCGAGGTGTTGCGCAGCGGCGGCGAGGTGCTGATCCTGGCCTATGGGTCGATGGTGCATCCCAGCCTGCAGGCGGCGGAGATCTTGAAAGAACACGGCATCTCAGCCACGGTGGTCAATGCCCGCTTCGCCAAGCCTCTGGACACAGAGCTAATCCTGCCCCTAGCCGAACAAAGCCGCCTGGTGGTGACGGTGGAAGAAGGCTGCCTCATGGGCGGGTTTGGCTCGGCAGTGGGGGAAGCCCTCCTGGATGCCGATATCCGGGTGCCTCTTTTGCGCCTGGGGGTGCCAGACATTTGGGTAGAACATGCTACTCGTGAAGAGTCTCTTGCAGACCTTGGCCTCAACAGTGCCGGGATTGCCGAGCGGATTCGGGCCAAGTTTCAGGCACGAGTTCTCAAGGGATCCCCTGCAGAACTTCCCACTGTCAATTCCTAAATCTATCCTGAATCTATTCTGAGAGGCCCATCCGCCGGTTGAACTGCTCGATGGCGGCTTGCTGCAGAGCTTCTGCAACAAGTCTGGTACGCAGGAGGATCTGCACATCCCGCAGCAGGTTTTCCCGCCACAGATTCTCCCGCAACACCTGCAGGCGGGCATAGTTGGGATCCAAGCGCATGGCCTTTGCCCCCAGTTCCTCAGCCCGTTCGGTTTCTCCCCGAATGTAGAGGGCAGTCGCCAGGGCCAAATAGGGCTCTGCTACGGCATTGTTCATCTCTATCGTGCGTTCCCAGCGATCGATGGCGGCGTCGAGATCCCCCTGCTCATAGTCCACCAAGCCCATGTTGTTCATGGCCGGCCAATAGGCGGGATCCAACTCCAAGGTCTTCTCATATTCCTGCCGGGCCGCATCCCACCGATCCAGCATGAGGTAGGCATTGCCCAGTTGGAAGCGAGCGTTGGGGTTATCCGGTTGCAGGGCCACAGCTCGTTCCAGGGTTTCAGCAGCGGCAAAGTAGCTGCCCTGCCGCAAATAAGCCGATCCCAGCGAGTAGAGAACAGCCCCATCTTGAGGAGACAGGGCGCGGGCCTTCTGCAACGAGGCAATCGCCTGCTCCAAGTCCCCCAGTTCTAGGTGGACGTTGCCCAAAACATAGAGCAGCTCTGAGGAGTTGGGCACCATGGCCACGGCCAGTTGCAGGCGGCGCAGCGCTTCTTCCGTTTGACCAAACTGGGCCAGCCGCAGCGAGTCGGTGGCCAGTTGTAGCGCTTGGGCCTGCATCAAGCCCCCATTGGGCAGAGGGACGTGCAGCAACACCTGGGCCTGGGCAGAGCTCCACCCTCCCATCCCCAACACAACTGCCAGGCCCACCGACAAGGCTCGCCAGGGCCGGACGGATAACCGGAACAACAGTGGCGGCATGATACCCACGCAATAAACAGGCCATGCCCATGTTAGCTGCAACAGCCGGGGATCCCTACGTCTTGGTGTTCTCTTCTGCAGCGGCCATTTGAAAGGGCTCTTGAGCTGCTCATGCTCTTCTGCCTGTTGCTGAGGGTGCCCCGGCTTACACAGAGGTGGATAGGCCATGGTTTACCAGCCGAGAGCAGCCAAATCAGAGGCGTCGCCACCGCCGCCCCGATTGGGTGAGCAGATCTTCGGCAGCCTTTGGCCCCCAAGTGCCGGCCTCATAGGTGAACAGAGGCGGTGCAGCACCGCCGCCATTGCCGCTGCCGGGCTCAGACTCCCAGGCCGATAACACCGGCGTCACCACCCGCCAGGCCGCTTCAACCTCATCGGCACGGGTAAACAGCGTTGGATCTCCCAACAGACAATCCAGGAGCAGGCGATCGTAAGCATCCGGTGTACTCGCTCCAAAGGCAGTCCCATAGCGGAAATCCATATCCACCGAGCGGGTGCGGATCTCTGGCCCCGGCATCTTGGCCTCAAAGCGCAACGAGATGCCCTCATTGGGTTGGATGCGCAGTACCAGGATGTTGGGACTCACCTCCCGAGCTGCCGATTGGAACAGGGAAAGGGGCACCTGCTTAAAGTGAATGGCCACCTCCGAAACCTTCTTGGGCAGGCGTTTCCCAGTGCGCAAGTAGAAGGGCACCCCCTTCCACCGCCAAGTATCACACTCCAGTTTCAGAGCGACGTAGGTGGGGGTTTTGGACTGGGGATTGACATTGGGCTCCTGCCGATAGCCCAGCACCGGCTTGCCGGCAATCCAGCCAGGGCCGTACTGCGCCCGCACCGCTGCGGCTGCCACATTGCGGGGATCCGCTAGGCGGGTGGCCTGCAGCACCTTGGTCTTTTCGTTGCGCACCCCATCGCTGCGCAGTGAGACAGGTGGCTCCATGGCCGTCAGGCAATAGATCTGCATTAGGTGGTTTTGCACCATGTCTCGCAGGGCGCCGGCAGTGTCGTAGTAGCCGGCCCGATCCTCCACCCCCACCGTCTCCGCCACGGTGATCTGCACATGGTCGATGTAGTTGCGGTTCCAGAGAGGCTCGAAAATGGCGTTGGCAAAGCGGAAGACCAGCAGGTTTTGCACCGTCTCTTTGCCCAAGTAGTGATCAATGCGGTAGATCTGCTCTTCCTGGCAAATTCGCTGCACAAGGCGGTTGAGTTCCTGGGCCGAGGTGAGGTCGTGGCCAAAGGGCTTTTCGATCACCACCCGCGTTTTGGTCGGATCGGCCACCATGCCAGCTGCCCCCAGCTGTTGGATGGCCTGGGCATAGAAGTCCGGCGCCACCGCCAGATAGAACACTCGGTTGCCGCGGGTGCCCCGCTCTTCGTCCAGCTGGCTGAGCAGCTGCTTTAGGCGCAGATAGCTCTCAGCATCTCCGATATCGAGGCGGCAATAGAACAGGCGGCTGGCGAAGTCCTGCCAGAGGGCCTCCGGCCCCAAGTCCTGGGGGGCAAACTCCTGCACGGCAGCCCGCATCTTTTCCCGATAAACCTCGTGAGTCCAATCGCGGCGGGCCACCCCCACCAAAGTAAACTCCGGCGGCAGCCGCCGCTGCCCAAACAGCCGGTAGTAGGCCGGGAGCAGCTTGCGGGCGGCCAGATCCCCAGAAGCGCCAAACTGCACCACAATGCAGGGATCCGGGGTGCGTTCTTGGTTGAGACCAACGCGAAGGGGGTTTTCTGCCAGGGTTACCATAGGCCAGCTTGGCTCAAAGAGAAGGATTGGGAAGAACCTAGGGCACCAGAGAACCCTCTAGGCAGCGCAGCACTTCTTCCACGTTCTCGCGGCTGCCGATGATAAGGGGCACCCGTTGGTGGAGAGATTGGGGGACGATGTCTAGGATGGCCTCGGTGCCAGTGGTGGCCGCCCCGCCCGCCTGCTCGGCCAGAAAAGCCAGGGGGTTGGCCTCGTACATCAGGCGCAGCTTGCCCTCCGGTTTTTTCTGGGTGCCGGGATAGAGGTAAACTCCGCCCTGCAGGAGAATGCGGTGAAAATCCGCCACCAGAGCGCCGCTGTAACGGGAGATGTAGCCATCGCGGCGGTGAACATACCGGACATAGTTCTGGATCCCTTCGCTCCACTGGCAAAAATAGCCCTCGTTGAGGCTGTAGACGGAGCCGCGTTCAGGAATGCGGATGTCGCTGCGGGAGAGGATAAATTCCCCCAAGCTGGGATCCAACGTAAAACCGTGTACCCCCTTGCCGACGGAATAGACTAATTGGGTGCTGGGGCCGTAGAGAATATATCCCGCAGCCAGTTGGCGACGGCCCGGTTGCAGCAGGTCTTGGTTGTCCGCTTCCGGGCGATCCTCAAGAGGGTGAAGGACGGAGAAGATGGAGCCGACGCTGAGGTTGGCGTCAATGTTGGAGGATCCATCCAGGGGATCGATCATCAGGGCCAGGCGGCTGAGGGAGCAGTTTTCCGGCAGGCGAGCCGGGGTTTTCATCTCTTCCGAGACCAGCCGACACACCAGGCCCGTTTGCTCCAAAGCGCGAATGAAGGCCCGGTTGGCATAGTCATCCATCTGTTGCTGTTCTTCCCCTTGGACATTGAGGCTGCCGGTAACCCCCAGCGCCCCTTCGATCAGTCCTGCCTGACTCAGCCGCCGGGCGATCATCTTGCCGGCCAGGGCAATGCGGTTCATCAGGGCGCTGAAGTCTTGGGCCTCTGCCGTAAAACTGCCAAACTGCTGTAAAACATGACGGGAGAGGGTGAGCACATCCCGCGACATCTCCTGTGAGGACTCTGTCCCGCCAACGCGGTCGGCGCTGCTGGACACTACCGGCGGGGAGGGAGGAGAGCTGAGAACCATACGAGGCTTCGCCAACACGAAAGAAAAACACCCATACAAGGGATCCCCGACCCCTGCGTCTTGACCCGGAGTGCAAGGACTCGGTCTTGCCAGGGCGATTGGAACCTGGGATCCCTTCTATTAGGTAGGCTGGCCGATTCCTGGCGCAGGTGCAGACAACTTACAGAGTTGCTTCAGATTTGGTCGGATCCCTCTTTCCGGGAAAGCTCATGTTCCCCCGAAGAAACGCGGTAGGATGAGTTCTACCCCTTTTCTCCTCTCCCTACTTCGTCCCGGTTTCCTCTTGCAATGATGGCCAATTCCCCTTTCCCGCTGCGCAGCCAAGTGGTTACCCAGGGAGTACAGCGCTCCCCCAACCGCGCCATGCTCAGGGCCGTAGGCTTTCGCGACGAAGACTTCGGCAAGCCCATTGTCGGCATTGCCAACGCCCACAGCACCATCACCCCCTGCAACATCGGGATCCAAACTCTGGCGGAGCGGGCGGAGGCGGCTCTGAAGGCAGCGGGCTGTATGCCCCAGGTGTTCGGCACCATCACCATCAGCGACGGCATCTCGATGGGCACGGAGGGGATGAAATACTCCCTGGTGTCGCGGGAAGTGATTGCCGATTCCATCGAGACGGTGGTCAACGGCCAGAGCATGGATGGCCTCTTGGCCATCGGCGGCTGCGACAAGAATATGCCGGGGGCGATGATCGCCATGGCCCGCCTCAATGTGCCCTCCATCTTCGTCTACGGCGGCACCATCAAGCCGGGTCACTACAATGGCCGCGACCTCACCATCGTGAGCGCTTTTGAAGCGGTGGGGGAGTTCAGTGCCGGGCGCATCTCCGAGGAAGAGCTGCTGGCGGTGGAGCGCCACGCCTGTCCTGGTGCGGGATCCTGCGGCGGCATGTACACGGCCAACACCATGTCCAGCGCGTTTGAGGCTATGGGGATGAGTCTGCCCTACTCCTCCACCATGGCTGCAGAAGACGAAGAGAAAGCCGAAAGTGCCGCCCAATCGGCCAAGGTCTTGGCAGAGGCCATCAAAGCCAACCTCCGCCCCCGCGACATCATCACCCGTAAAAGCATTGAAAATGCCATCTCGGTGATCATGGCCGTAGGGGGATCCACCAACGCCGTGCTCCACTTTCTGGCCATTGCCCATGCGGCAGAAGTGCCCCTCACCCTAGAGGATTTCGAGACCATTCGTGCTCGCGTGCCTGTCCTCTGCGATCTCAAGCCTTCAGGGCGGTTTGTGGCCACCGACCTGCACCGGGCCGGCGGGATCCCCCAGGTGATGAAAATGCTGCTCAACCACGGCCTGCTGCACGGGGACTGCCTCACCATCTCCGGCCAGACCATCGTCGAAGTCCTGCGGGATGTGCCGGACGAGCCTAGCCCGGATCAGGAGGTGATCTGCCCTTGGCACAGCCCCCTGTATCCCCAAGGGCATCTGGCCATCCTCAAGGGGAATCTGGCTCCCGAAGGAGCAGTAGCCAAGATTACCGGCGTCAAGAACCCGAAAATTACCGGGCCGGCGCGGGTCTTCGATTCAGAGGAGTCCTGCCTGCAGGCCATCCTCTCCGGCCAGATCCGAGCAGGGGATGTGGTGGTCATCCGCTACGAAGGCCCCAAAGGTGGCCCCGGCATGCGGGAGATGCTCTCGCCCACCTCGGCGATTATCGGCGCCGGCTTGGGAGATAGCGTTGGCCTGATCACCGATGGCCGCTTCTCCGGTGGCACCTACGGCATGGTGGTGGGCCATGTGGCTCCCGAAGCCTATGTGGGGGGCACGATTGCCCTGGTGGAAGAAGGGGATCTTATCACCATCGATGCTCCGGCTCGCCTATTACACCTGCACGTGAGCGATGAAGAACTGGCTCGCCGCCGCGCCCGCTGGTCTCCTCCTGAGCCTCGCTACAAACGGGGCACCCTAGCCAAGTACGCCAAGCTGGTCTCCAGCAGCAGCCTGGGGGCAGTGACGGATTTAAACCTGTGGGATTAATTCCTCGTAGCCCTGGCGTCTCAACCTAACCTGAAGCGACTATGAGTGCGAGAAAGCGGCAGAGAGAAGGGATCCCTGCCGCTGGGTTTTATGGGCTGACGGCCTCAGAGACAACTAGGTACCGATGATCCCGCCGTCATTTTTGGTGATCACCACCACCGCCGAGCGGGGGTAGAGATTGGGGTCGTAGTCTGGCCAGCGGGAATTGACCTTGCCGGCAGCAAAGTCGTCCTCGCTGGTGCTGGCGCCTGGGTGCTGCACGTTGATGAACATGGTGCGCTGATCGGGAGTGGTGACCACACCGGTGATCTCCTGCCCAATCGGCCCGGTCAAGAAGCGGCGAATTTCCCCTGTATCCGGATCGGCAGCCAACATTTGGTTATTGCCAAAAGGAGCAAAATCCCCTTGGTTGAGATTGCTTTCGCTGGTGTCGGTCTGGATCCAGAGGCGACGGCTGGCATCGAACCACAGACCATCGGGAGAGTTGAAGATGTTATCTGCATTGAGGGGTTGACCTGATAGGGTGCGGCTATCTTCAGGCGGCCCGGCCAAGACAAAGAGATCCCACTCGAAACGGGTGGCTTGAGGCCGGTCGTTGGCTTCCTTCCAACGGATGATGTGACCCCACTTGTTTTTGGGACGGGGGTTGGCAGCGTTCACCTGGTCTTGTTCCCGACGGCTGTTGTTGGTCAGGGTGAAGTAGACCATGCGGGTTTGCGGATCCACCGCTCCCCACTCAGGCCGGTCCATTTTAGTAGCACCGACAAAATCCGCCGCCGTGCGGGTATTCACCAACACATCTGCTTGGCTGGTGAAGCCGTTTTCCGGGGTTAGACCGTTTTTCCCAAACACCAGCGGCAGCCACTCCCCTGTGCCATCTTCGTTGAACTTGGCCACATACAGGGTGCCATTGTCCAACAGATGTCCACCCGCCGTTTCCTTGCGGTAGGGCTCGGCAGAGACGTACTTGTAGATGTACTCAAAGCGGGCATCATCCCCCATATAGGCCACAATCGGCTGGCCTTCCACCGGCGGCTGAAACACCACGCCTTCGTGGGCGAAGCGGCCCAGAGCGGTGCGCTTCTTGGGAGTGCTGCTGGGATCAAAGGGATCGATCTCCACCACCCAGCCAAAGGTGTTGGGCTCGTTGCGGTAGTCCTGGGTGGGATCGGCGCCCGTGGGGGTGGCGTTGAAGCGGATGAACTCGTCGGCTTTGTTGCTGGCCAGCTCCCAGCCGTAGCGGGAGGTCTCGGTGCTCACGCCGTAGCGCTTGTGCTCCCGGGGCAGGTTGGGCTTTTGATCCGGCCCTTTGCTGGTGTTGGTGAAGTAGCCGGCCCAGTTTTCTTCGCAGGTGAGGTAGGTGTTCCAGGGGGTAACGCCGTGGGCGCAGTTGTTCAAGGTGCCCCGCGTCATCGTGCCATCGGGGCTGAACTTGGTCTTGACGAAGTCAGATCCCCGCACAGGCCCGTGGATCTCCATGAGGGTGAGGCCGGTAATGCGGCGGTTGAGGCGATCCCGCACCACAGTCCAGTTGCCGTCCCCCTGCTGCTTGATGTGGACAATGCTCACCCCGTGGGCGTTCAGCTCTTTGAGTACTTGATCGGGATCGCGGCTGCCGTCGGGATTGACCGGATAGTCCTCGTCGTCAAACTTTTGCCCCTTGGCGGCAGCGTGCATGAAGCGCGGCTCCACATACTCGTGGTTGAACACCAACAAGCCCTCATCAGAGCGGCCCTGCCAGGGATCCTTCCCATCAATGGGGAAGAAGTGCATGCCGTCGTGGTGGCTGCCCACCTGCATCCCTTGCTCGGCGCCGGTGTTTTCCAGCTTGAACTGTGGATAGGTGCCGGTGATGGGAGTACCCCAAGCCAGCAGCGGACGGGCAGTGTAGCCTTCGGGCACCACCAGTTTGTCTTCCGCGCTCACAGGAATTGCCTTGAAGCCCAGCAAAGCACTGCCACTGGCGGCTTTTGCCGATTTGGAAGCACCGTTCAGCGCAGGCAAGCCAAAAAAGGTGGCCACCGCTGCAGCAATTCCCCCCTGCAGCACTTGACGCCGCTGCAAACGGCTCTCCAGGATGCTGCTGAAAGTGGGGTTGGGCGAATGATTGCACAGAGGCTCGTCCCCATGACGGAGCCGGGGGCCATGCGGATTGCTATTCACTTTGGTTCTCCTCTTCTCTTGTCTTGTCGGTCTTCTAGAAGCTAGATGTTTTACAAAAAACATCTATTCCCCGCGTGACTGTTTTCACGCATAAGGGTAGGCACTACAAAACTAGTGGCTCGAAGTTAAGGAGAGACCAAGCCCAGGTTAAGCCTTGCCGATTTGGAGAATTTCTTTAGATCGACGTAACAATTTTTTTTAACGATTTGTTGCGATGAGGCAGGGCATTGCTGCGGCTGCCTGTCAGGATCTTTCTCGTAGCCTGGAGAACAGATACACCCCATCGCGATGGTAGAGAAGTCGAAATGAGGTTTCGTTTTGTAAAGCGGCAATCAGGGTCTGGGAGAACTCTGGGCTGCTGCGCCACCCCGGATGGCGGCTGTTGAGCAAGACATAATCAAAGGGATCCCATTGGTCGGGAGGGGATCCCTTAAAGCGGCTCTCGTCGGTAAAGTAAATAACCCGCCGATGGGTGAGGTGGGGGCTGATCTCATGGGTGGTGAGAACGCCCCCTGAGGTGGCGATCTGGGCAAGGGCCTCACGAGTGGCCTGCCAAGTGTCGAGAGACTGGAGATAGAGGGAGCCGAAAAAGGTATACTTGGCCAAAGCCAAAAAAGCCAGCAAAGACCAGATCAGGGCTGTTTTGTTTACTTTCGCAGAAGAGGCGGGAGGGTTGGTCGTCTTCCCGTTTTCGATAACAGCTAGAAATAGAAAAGGAACAACAGGCAGCGCGTACTGGTGCACCAGGTCCCGATAAGCAGGATTGCTAGAAAGGATATTCAGCCCCAAAGTTGGCAGGGCAGGGATCCAAGGATCCCAGTGTCGCCAAGAGAGGCCCCAAGCCAAAGGCGCAACCAGTAAAAATCCATAAAACAGGGTGTCCAGAGAGAAGACTTTGCTCAAAACCAGCATCGGTCTCAAGATTAAACCTTGAACAATTTCCGCAACAGAATTCCCTAGATAGTCGTAATGAGAAACGGCTGCCGGCTCGCTGCCGCTGAAGTAAGGGATGATCCCAAAAGTGGCTATCCCAAACCAAGCCGATCCTGCTGCAATTGCCGTCCAGCCGCCCACTTGGCAGCGCCATTGCCAGCATTCTTGAATTCGTCCTCTTTCCCAAAGCAACAGCCAGGCTCCCAGGGCGACAACATTGAGAGACAACACTGCCTTACAGCCAAGAATGCCGCTCAAACAGAGAAGGAACCCCCACAATTTTCCAGAGCGAATGCAGAGCACAGCCGCCAAGAAAAGGGGAACGGCCAAAACCTCTGGATGAAAATCAAAAAGGTTGGCGTTAAAAATGGCCGGATAGAGAAGATAGGCTGTGGCAATCACCATCACTTGGCTGGGATCGACCTTGGCCTGAAGTGCAAGGTGATAAATAGCCAATGCTCCCAAGGTTAACGCCAGGGATTGGAGTCCAAATAGCCAATAGACCGAGGGGACAATGCTGTACAAAAAGCTGATGGGATAGAGAATAAAGGCTGCGTGGTCTCCCAAGATGTGGATCCCTCGAATGGTCGAAAACGGAACCTCTCCCCGACTGATTAGATAGATGGATTGGTCGAAGATGCCAAGATCATATCCTCCAGACTGAAACAGGTGATGCCGGACAACACTACAGCCAAAGAGAATGAAGAAATTAAAAATCATGATTGCCAGCAGAAGTGGAGGCAGAGGACGATCCTTCATAAGAACTAGGGCTTTTGATTTATAGATCTTGGCAAGGTAACTTTATCGCTTTTCTCAGCCTTGCGTGACATCCTAGCGAGATCTGGATTCGGCAGAGGCTCCGCCGCAATTCCGCACATTTCTCTTTCCTCGGGAGTATGAGGAATGGCTCAAGCTTGTTGGAGATAGCGATACAGATGAGTTAGGACTGGTTACGACAAGAGGGTGTGATTTGGCCCAAGATGGCAGCATGTCTTGCCCCAGTTGCTTCCGGTAAATTGTTGGTCTTACCTTGCCAGGTTTTATAGGCCAATACCGCGAAGGCAAGGGCCTCTTTGGCCTTAGAAGGGATCCCCACTTGGTCGGAAGTCAGCAGGGTTGTGGTCGGCAGTTGCTCCTGCAGCAGTTGCATGAGAACAGGGTTTTGGGTGCCGCCACCGCTGAGAATAACTTGATCTGGGGTCGCGGGCAAAAAGTCCCTATAGGCTTGGGCAATGGAGCAGGCCGTAAACCCTGTGAGGGTGGCAACACAGTCGTGAGCAGATATAAATTGGGTCCAAATTTGCTCCAAATAAAGGGATCCAAAATACTCCCGACCAGTGGTTTTGGGCGGTGCCTTTTGAAAATAGGGATCCCGCATCCATTCTGTAATTTTTTCCCAGTGGATCTGTCCTTGGGCAGCCCATTTTCCGTCGCGATCAAAGGCTTGTTGTCCTTGGCTGGCCCGCATCACCGCCAGATCGATCAAAATGTTGCCGGGGCCAGTGTCGAAGGCCAAGGGGGATCCCCCACTGCAGAGGCTGGGGAGATAGGTGAGGTTGGCAATGCCGCCGATGTTTTGGGCCACACGATGAAGGTGGGGATGCCTCAACAGCAGCCAATCCACAAAAGCTACCAAAGGTGCGCCTTGGCCTCCTGCTGCCATGTCCCGCGCCCGAAAATTGCTCACCACCGGGATCCCGGTCAGCTCGGCAATCACCGCAGCTTCACCGATTTGCAAAGTCGAAGCTTCTGGCCCACTGGGGTTATGCCAAAGGGTTTGGCCATGGCTGCCGATGAGATCGATCTGTTGGGGGGTAAGATGGGCCGCTTGGATCCCTTGCAAGGCCGCTGCCGCAAAAGCTCGACCCAAGCGAAAGTTCAAGGTGCAGATGTGATCTACCGTGCCGGTTTTGGGATTCGCAGCCCGCAAAATCTCTGCCCGCAGCGTCGGGGAATAGGGGATTGTTTGGAAATGTATCAACTCCCACTGTAGGGAATCGTCGCCCTCGATGCGGACGATGGCTACATCGATCCCGTCTACAGAGGTGCCCGACATTAAGCCAATGACAATCATTTTGCTGGCGGCTCAACCAGAGGCTTGAGAAGGTCTAAAGTTTTGCCCCCTTTCCCCTTCCCCTTTTTAGGATACAGGCAGGGTATCCAGAGCTACCGTGTGGGGGACTATGAGTGAAGCCATCCGCTACGACCTTCTTTTGGTGGGGGGAAGCTCCTCCAACTTGATCTTGGCCCACCGCCTTTTGGATCTGGCCAAGCTCTCTGGGCTGAAAATCTCTATTGCCATTTTGGAAAAAGCCCGCCAATTCGGCGGTCACATCGTCAGTGGCGCCATCTGCAACCTCCAAGTGATCGCCAAGCTCTTCCCCGATTTTGAAAGCCAAGGATTTCCCCACGAAGGCCGGGTGGAAGCCAATCACTTGAGCGTGCTGGGATCCCAACAGCGCTGGGATCTGCCGGAAGCGGTGATCCCGCCGGGATTTCGCAAGCAGGGGCAGTTCATTCTCACCCTCAGCCACGTGATCCGCTGGCTGGCCGAAACCCTGCAGGAAAAAGCCAAAGGGATCCCGAACGTTACCCTGGATGTGTTCCCTGGCTTTGCCGCCCATGAAATCCTCTACGAGGGGGAGCGGGTGATCGGGGTACGGGCAAGCGATTCCGGCCAAGTTTACGAAGATTGCATCTTTGCCGAACTCACCTGCTTTGGCGACAAAGGCTTCATTTCCAAAGATCTCATCGAGAAGTTTCAACTGCGCCCCAACCCGCAATTGTGGTCGGTGGGGGTCAAAGAGGTGTGGCAGATCCCCCAGTCCCTGCAGGGGCAGGTGTGGCATACCCTGGGCTACCCGGTTTTGGATGGCAGCTTCAGCGGCGGCTTCGTCTATGGCCTTAAGGAAAACCGCCTGGCTTTGGGTCTGATCATCGGCCTCGACAGCAAGAACCCCAACCTTAACCCCCAGCAGCGTCTGCAGGAGTTCAAGGCTCACCCCTGGATCCAGTCCCTGATTGCCGGCGGCAAGTTGCTCAAGTACGGGGCTGCCGTGATTCCCGAAGGGGGCTACCACAGCCTGCCCACCCGGTTTGGCGTTGAGGGAGCCCTGCTGTTGGGGGATGCGCTGGGGGTGTTGGATGTGGGCAGCTTGGCCGGGGTGGATAATGCCATGGAAACCGGCTATCTGGCGGCGGGCCTCATTCACGATGGCTTCTTGAAAGGGGATCTGCGCATCCAGGCCGACTACCAAAGGGCGGTGATGGAAAGTGCAGTGGGGCAAAACCTCTACCGCAGCCGCTACTTCCGCGAGGCTTTTCTGGAGAACTCCCGCTTGCTGGAAGAATACTTGCCTCAGGTGTGCCGCAGCGTCGATGCCGGCCATCCCTGGCTGGGATCCCTGCGCTGGGGTTTACAGGATCCCGTTCGCCGCGGACGAGAAACTCTGCGCGCCTACACCCTGCTCACCGGGCGGGTCAGCCCCAGCGAGCCACCCCCGCGAGGCTATGTGGCCCCCCACGCTGCCATTCAAGCGGATTTTGTGGCCCCCACAACCTTGGCTCCCCAGGAATTGGCCTCTCGACCGGGCTATTTCTCGCGGCCCGATGCGGTTTTTTTCGCGGATCCCCGCTACCCCGAGGGTAACCGTCACATCCTGGAGTTCGACGCCGAAACCTGCCGCCGGTGCATCGCCACCTACGACAAGCTGAATCGCCCCACCCCCTGCGTGGCCGACTGCACAGCAGAGGTACACCACATCCGCGACCAAAATGGCATCCGCTCCCATGCCATGTCTTTGGAAAACTGCATCCAGTGCCGCACCTGCGAGATCATCTGTCCCCACTTAAACTTGCGGGTCAACCCCAGCTACGAGGGATCCGGGCCGGATTTCTATGGGCTGTAGCCGTTGCTGAGGTTAACTCAGTTCGCTGCAGCTCGCCTGATCCTGGGGGTCTAGCAATTATCCAAAGCAGAATGGATCTGGCCATCTTGGCCGGCGATCCCAGGGATCCAAGCAACCTAGGAAATTGGCTAGGTTGAGTTACGGCTTGTTGAGGATCTTTTGTCGGTGAGCGATTCTTTGGATGTCCAGGCTCCTCTGCCCGCCATTTTGGCCGATCTGCAAAAAGCCCTGGGATCCCTGGGGTTGGGTTATCTCCAGGTACAAGCGCGGCTTTCCGGCCACCGCCTGTTGCTGCGCCTAGAGGGGGATCCCTTGCCTGAGCCGGATGCTTTGCTGGGGAGCCTCTCGCCGGCCTTGGAGCAAATGGCGCTGACCCACAGGCAGCGTCAGGTGGAGCTGTTTGGCTTTCTGGCCAATGAAGGGATCCCGGAATGGCACCGCGAGTGGCGCTACCAGCCCCAGCCCAACCCCAACAGCCCTCTGTATCGCGCTCAGCGGGGGGATGGGGTAGCCATCCAGCAGGTACTGAATTACCTGTTGCGTCCAGAAGGGATCCAAGCACGGGTTCATTTCCATCCCAAACTGGGCCTCCTGCAGGTGAACTTGCAGGCGGCAGAAGCCCCGGATCCGGATTGGGCTAGGGATTTTCTGCGGCGAGCCTTAACCCGTCTGGAATGGACTTTTTTGCAACGGCTGCGGCTTTCCGGGCAGAAACTGGGCTCTTTTTTCCCGGCCTGGAGCCAAGAGTTCGATCTCAAACAGCCTGCCTTTTGGCAGTCCCCC
>NZ_JANSHS010000308.1:0-1431 GCF_047461695.1 Synechococcus sp. R6-7 | reverse complement strand
GGGGCTAAGATGCCTGGGGTTCACCCGGCAGAGCAACTTTTTGGTGAACCTGGGATTGACCGAGCGGCTGGCTGCCCTCAGCCAAATGGGGAGCTCGGTTGGCGGCGAAGCTGTGGATGTGGGCCAAGTTTTGCGGCGGCGATCCGCTCTTCATGCGCTGCTGGATCCCATGGGGTTGGGGGGCTTTGGAGTATTGGTGCAGGCTAAGGGCCTGACCCCCTCAGAATATGCTCATCCTCTGCGGGGCTTTGGCGAGCCAGAGCTGTGAACCGTTTCGGTGCTATTGGGATGGGATGTCTGCCCCTACCGGCTACCGTTGCCTTCCATCGATGCCAGCTCTGCCATTGCTTTGGCGCCATCTTCCAGGTTGCTAATTTTCTCCTCGAGAGTTGCAAAGACTTCGTTATATTTGTCGGCCCATGCAATGTCGGCGGCAGCTTTGGTCGTGCGGGCCAAGTTGAGAGATACGTCTGGAGATCCTTTTTTGGGAACGGATGGCCGTTCCGCGAAGTTGCCAGCAGCTGTTGAGGGATCAGCCTGGGTTAGGCGGGCAATATCTTGCTTGAGGAGATTCTGTTTTGATTGGAGTTGTTCCACCTTGGCTATGCCCTCTTTGAGGGACTGAATGAGCCTTTTTTTCTTGGCTTGTAAATCTCCAATCGAGGCTTTCAGGCTTTGCTCTTCTGCGCGTAACTGAGGAAGTCGTTCTTCTTGAGATTGGATCTGGATCTCTGTTTCAAAATGAAGCTGAGGAGTTTGAGCTTGCGAACGAGCCTCATCATAAGGTTGGGCAGCAGCCACCCCCTTCTGCTGGACTTTTGCCCAATCTTCAAGGGCAGCACGCAGGTTGGCCAGTTCGCTTTGCAGTTGCTGTAGGTCTGAAGGAGTGATTTCGTTTTGCTTCTGCTGATTTTTGAGGTGCTCTAGAAGCTGGATTTTGGCTTTGGCCTCGCTTCCAGATAGAGCAGAAGCCACATAGCCCGTCATCCCCGTGGCCAAACCTGCTGCTCCTGCCTGCCACAGGGATCCTCCCGCCCCAAGGCCGCCAATAGCCACCGTAACTCCAGCCAACGCGGGAAAGGCAGTTATCCAAAGCTGGCGGCAGGAGAAAGGCAACATCATCGACCCCAGGGTGGAAGAGGAGATTGTCTTGAAGATTGTTTTGACCATAGGTAATGTTTGGGTAGGTTTTCTCTCACTCACAACTCCTCTTTTTTTAAGGAGAAAGGGGAGCTAGAACCAACACAAAGAACAAAGAACGCCTTAGAGACAATTTTACTGCACTATTTCACTGCACTTCAAGATGACTCTGGTGTACTGCTGAGGTTACAGTTCTTTACGCCATCCCTCCAGTATGGCCACAACTACAAGTCAATCGCCACTCTAAACCTGCAAGAGCCACTTCAGCTAGAAATTGCAGGAGCCCCGCAC
>NZ_JANSHS010000307.1:0-5010 GCF_047461695.1 Synechococcus sp. R6-7 | reverse complement strand
AGCTTATTATTGACTAGAGTCATGCTCCAGTTGCGGTGGATGTGCTCGGCCATAGCAGGGATCCCGGCTCGAAAGAGGGTGAATTGCAGACTCAGAGGGTGCTCAACACCTCTCGCGCTGCGGCCAAGGTTTTCTCCACATCGGCCTCTGTGTGGGCCAGGGAGGTGAAGCCGGCCTCAAATTGCGAGGGCGCCAGATAGACTCCCCGCTCCAACATGCCGCGATGGAAGCGGGCAAATTTCTGCAGATCGGAAGTCTTGGCCTCTTCGTAGTTGCGCACCGGGCCGGCAGTAAAAAAGAAGCCAAACATGCCGGGCAGATAGCCCCCGCACATCTCATGCCCCGTTTCCCGCGCGATCTGCAATAGCCCCGTCGCCAACTTCTCGGTAATCCGCTCCAGATACTCGTAGGTGCCCGGGCGGCGCAAAATGTCCAGTGTCTGGATCCCTGCCGTCATGGCCAGGGGGTTGCCGGAAAGAGTCCCTGCCTGATACATCGGCCCCGCTGGAGCCACCATTTCCATAATTTCTCGCCGACCGCCGTAGGCCCCCACCGGCAGGCCGCCGCCGATGACCTTGCCCAGGGTCGTTAAATCGGGGATGACCCCAAACTTGGCCTGTACACCGCCATAGCTGATGCGAAAGCCGGTCATCACCTCGTCAAATACCAGCAGGGCCCCGTACTTTTGGGTGAGATCTCGCAAGCCTTCCAAGAAGCCCGGCTGGGGGGGAATAAAGCCGGCATTGCCCACCACCGGCTCTAGGATGACTCCGGCAATGGAGTCGGGGTGCTGTTCAAACAGGGCCTTGACTGCCTCCAGGTCGTTGTAGGGAGCCGTCAGCGTAGCGCTGGTAGCTGCCTTGGGCACCCCCGGCGAGTCTGGCAAGCCCAGCGTGGCCACCCCCGAACCGGCTTTCACCAAAAACATATCCGCATGGCCGTGGTAGCAGCCCTCAAACTTGATCACCTTTTCCCGACCGGTATAGGCCCGCATCAGGCGCAGCGCCGCCATGCAAGCTTCGGTGCCGGAATTGACAAAGCGCACCATCTCCACACTGGGCACCGCCTCAATGACCCGCTCCGCCAGTTCATTTTCCAGAACGCATGGGGCGCCGAAGCTGGTGCCTTTCTCCAAAGCTCGGTGCAGAGCCTCAATGACCTCGGGGTGGGCATGGCCGACAATGGCAGGCCCCCAACTGCCGATGTAGTCGATGTATTGGTTGCCGTCCACATCCCAGGCGTAGGCCCCTGAGACACGGTCGAACACGACGGGATCCCCGCCCACCGACTTGAAGGCGCGCACCGGAGAACTCACTCCCCCCGGCATGAGACTTTGTGCCCGGGCAAAAATCTGTTTGGAGCGGGCGGTGTTAAACGAAGTGGAGTGGAGAGTGCTGGTCATAGAGCAGGAGCTTTCAACGCATTACCAAGGCTAGCAAGCAAGGGAGCTTTCTGGTGAGCCCTTTTACCGACCATGAAACTACAAACCCATCCCTGCCAGTGTGTCGATCACCTGCTCCAGGATCAGGGTGAGGTTGGGATGGGAGGTCTCGAACAGGCCCAGCGCCTCTCCGATGCGATCTCTATGCCCTTGGCTCGGTTTGCTCTCGGTTCGGGATCCCAGATCGGCCAGCACCGCCTCCACTTCCTGGCGAATGGCGGCAATTTGCTGTCGCTGCTTTTCATCCAAGCCAGGGGTTTTTTGCAGCTCAACATCCAGATCGTGCAGCAGTTGTCGCAGTTTCGATTCGGCCATTCTGTAAAGAGACCTTAACGACTTGAGAACCGATTGAGTTTTGACCACCCTGCCTCAATCATACGGTCTGATGGGTTGAAGCAGGGATCCCTCTATCTAGGGTCTAAGAGCGGGTAAGCGGCGAAGGTTAACTTTTGCAGCCGGGGATCCCAGCATTGGAGCAACCTTTGTAGGATGGGCAGTAGAGTCTATCCCCATGTCTGAGCTGGCATTGGCCCTAGTAGGGGCGGCGGTTGCTGCTGCCCTTATCGTCTGGGAACAAAGACGCAGCCAAGAGCTGCTGCAGCGGTGGGCGGCAAAGCATGGCTACTCCATTTTGAGCCAGGAGGCGCGGTATTGGCGGCTGGGGCCTTTTTCCGGGAGCACTTCCAAGTATCAACGGGTATTCCGTGTGCGGATACGGGATCCATGGGGGCAAGAACGCACCGGCTGGGTGAGGTTAGGGAACTGGTGGCTGGGGCTTTTGTCGGATCAGGCTGAGGAGCGGTGGGAGTAGGCTGGGATTGAACCATGGAAAGGGAAAGCGATGAACGGGATCAGGGGTTGGAAAAAGCTGAAGGGGGTGGCGTGGCTGGGCCTGGTACTGGCGGTGGCCCTGTTGGGTTGGAACGCAATCGCTGGAGGCGGAGCGATGGCCAGTCCCGCTGAGGGATCCCGAATGTTGACGGTTACAGGACAGGGATCGGTCTCGGTGGAGAACTCCATTGCCCTCATTCGCTTAGGGGTAGTCATTCAAGGGGAGACGGCGCAATCGGTACAACAACAGGTGGCAGAACGCTCAGAGCGGCTGGTCAATCGCCTCAAGGAGCTGCAAGTAAGCGCTCTGCAAACCACCGGCATTTCCCTCTACCCGCAATACGACTACCGGGATGGCCAGCCTCGCCTAACGGGTGTACAGGGGCAAAACAGTCTGCAATTCGAGGTGCCTGTGGCCAGAGCTGGGCAAGTGCTGGACGAAGCTGTGGCCGCCGGAGCCACCCAGGTGGAATCGGTCAGTTTCCGGGCCGATGAAGCCACCCTGTTGGAGGCGCGCAGCCGCGCCCTAACCCAAGCCGTGAAAGATGCCCAACGTCAAGCCCAGGATGTGCTGGGGGCCTTGAACCTGAGCATCCGTTCCGTCGAGCGCATCCAGATTCAGAGCGATGGCTACATGATCCCGCCGCCGATCCCCTTTGCCCGCGCCGACTATGCCCGTCTAGAAACAGCATCCACACCGGTGGAGGGGGGACAGCAAACCGTGCGCGCCCAAGTCACCCTCGAGATCCGTTACTGAGCCTCTGCTCTGTTGCCTCGAATAATTCACAAATGTTCACCACATAGATTTCAGCTCTCCCGCCAAAGGGCTTCTGGTCAGAGCAAGCCTTGGGCAGCAACAGACAGCGGCTCTGGA
Organism: Synechococcus sp. R6-7; assembly: GCF_047461695.1. Lineage (NCBI taxonomy): Bacteria > Bacillati > Cyanobacteriota > Cyanophyceae > Synechococcales > Synechococcaceae > Synechococcus > Synechococcus sp. R6-7. The sequence goes on along the minus strand of NZ_JANSHS010000307.1, from coordinate 1,864 downwards.
CGAGCGAAGTCTCAGTGATTCAAGAGTGATTCAATCCATCTAACCAACTCGGCAAAGTGGAAGCGGCTGCTGTTCGCTACCGCATCAGAATAACGATGGAGATACCACATTCATTAGAATAGCGATGGAAAGTTGCGGGTAGTTTGCTTTCCCGCGCCACCCTGCCTCGGTTTATCTATGGATCCCAGACCGGAGAGCGCTAGTGCAGCTCCTGCGCCTGAGAAGGCGAAACTCGTCTCTGGCAGAAGTCAAGACGGCAGTCTGCAAGCCCGTGTACTGATTGTGGATGATAGCTACATGGTGGCAGAGATGCTGTCCAACTTTTTGGGCAAGCAGGGCTGCAGTATTTCTTATGCTTTGGATGGCCTCTCCGCGCTGGAGCAAATTCGCCGCCAACCCCCAGATCTGATCATTGCCGATTGGGTCATGCCCTCTCTGAACGGCCTAGACCTGTGCCGTCAACTGCGGCAACTGCCGGAATATGCTTGGGTGTACTACATCATCATGACTGCCCGCGAGGGTAACGATAGCATGGAGCGGGCTTTGGAGGCAGGTGCCGATGAGTTTCTTTCCAAACCCTTTCAGGCTGCAGAGCTGCTGACGCGGGTGCGGGCAGGGCTGCGCATTGTAGAAAGTCGCCGCCAGCAATATCTGCTCAAAACCGGGCAAAAATCTCCTCCCTCTCCCCCCAAGTCGATTGGTTTGGAGGTGGGTAGCCGTCAGGATTTGGTGGCTCGTTTGCCGCTGCGGGTGGCCCAGGCCCGTGCCCAATCGGAACCCCTCAGCTTGTTTGTGCTGCGCTTGGCCAACCTCGGTTCTCTGGCACAAGGGCTGGATGCTGACGGTCGGGCTGATCTGCTCAAACTGTTTAGGGAGCGTTTGGCCAATAACCTGCGCGATGGAGACGACCTGTTTTGCTACGACGAGGGGCAGTTTATCATTCTGCTGCCGGGGAGCACCTTGGCTGCTGCGCAAATGGCTGCCGAACGCTGCTGTCAGCGGATGATTCAGGATCCCTTTGTGGTGAATGGACGGGCGCTGCCGGTACAGCTCCAGTTTGGAGCGGCCAGCCTCATGGACAGCGATGATCCCAAGGGGGTGGCTCTGTTGCGCCGGGCTGCCCAGGCTATGCGAGATAGCAGGAATGTGCACAGCTCGGTGGTGACTGCTCCCCATCCCATCCCAGTTTCCGACCGCGTCAGCGGAACGGAGTCCTCAGAGCTGCTGAAACGCCTGCAGCGTCTGGAAAAAGAAAACGCCGAACTGCGCCGAGAGCTGGAGACTCGCCTCAGGCAGATTGAGGATCTCCGCCAACACCATCAAGAGCTCAGCCAAAAAATGCAGGCTTCTGCACCGGAACTGTCCACAGCGGGATCCCTGGCCCATAGACCCTTCCGCTTGCGGCGGCGAAAACTCCGGCAGCTTTGTCTGAAGCGTCAACTGAGCCGTAGAAGACCGCGCCTGGCCTTGGGGCGGCTGAGCAGGTAGTGATGGGCTGAGCGAACGGGAGAGACGGAAGGGAGGTGCAAAAGGCTATGATGGGCATTCTTCAGGGTCAAGTGGCCGGATCTGGGATCTGGAGACCGGCAGGAAGATGGTTCCTAAACAACATTGAGCTAGTCTTGACGGCGGTAGGAATAGGGGTGATTCTGCTAAGTGGTTTTGTGGCCAGCCGCAGCGCTTTTAAGGACTCGGTCCCGCTGACGCGAACGGTGGAGATGGCAACGGCGGTCAGCGCCACTTTGGTGGGGGTTATCCATGGGATCCTCTTTTGGCTGTTGCGACGGCGGCAGAGACAGGTGAGGCGGGAGGCAATCGGGCAAATTCGGGAAATGCTAGGTCGTGTTGATCTTATGTTAGGATA
>NZ_JANSHS010000306.1:0-2946 GCF_047461695.1 Synechococcus sp. R6-7 | reverse complement strand
GGCCGGCTCGATGCCAGAGATACTTGGCGATGGGCGCTGTCACGATCCCCTGAAACTCGCCCCGCAGCGTCTGTTCGACTGCCGTTTTCAGGTAAACAAAACTGACCCCACCACTGTCAGCATCCCCTTGACCAATACAGCCAGGCTGTAACCGAAAGCCTGTGTCGCATTCCAGCATCGGGATCCCTGCCGGATGGGCCAATGGAGCCGGCGACCGATCTCTCAGCAGGCGATAGGTGGCTTCTAGAACCTGCCGATCCCCTACAACCGTGATGTGGGCGCAAGACTGCACCTCAGGATCCGCCAGCGCCTTGAGCACAATTTCCGGCCCAATTCCCGCGGGATCCCCCAAGGTCAGCGCCAGTTTGGGCCGTGGAATGCTCATGGTGTCTTTTCTTGAGAAGACGGACGATCCCCATGTTCCAGGGGAAAGAGAGTGCTGAGGAAAGCTGTGGGGAAGGTCGCCATCCCTTTGAGCAAGAATTCTGAGCTCAGCCTATCAAGTCAGCTGCAAGGGGATCCATGCCGGCAAAATGGTTTAATGAGGGTTTAGCGATATTGAACCTCTATGGCCGAGACATTCCTTTACAACGCCTTGCGTGCTGCCCTCGACGAAGAAATGGCCCGGGATCCCAACGTATTTGTTTTGGGAGAAGATGTCGGCCATTACGGCGGCTCCTACAAAGTCACCAAAGACCTGTATCGCAAGTACGGGGAGATGCGCCTGCTGGATACCCCCATTTGCGAGAACAGCTTTACCGGCTTGGCCATTGGGGCAGCCATGACCGGCTTGCGCCCGGTGGTGGAAGGGATGAACATGGGCTTTCTGCTGCTGGCCTTCAACCAAATTGCCAACAATGCCGGTATGCTGCGCTACACTTCCGGGGGCAATTTCAAGATCCCGATGGTCATCCGCGGGCCGGGCGGGGTGGGTCGTCAGTTGGGAGCAGAACACTCGCAGCGGCTAGAGGCCTACTTCCAAGCGGTGCCCGGGCTTAAGATCGTGGCCTGTTCAACTCCCTATAATGCCAAGGGCTTGCTCAAGTCCGCCATCCGCGACGACAACCCCGTTCTCTTTTTCGAGCATGTGCTCCTGTACAACTTGAAAGAAGATCTGCCAGAAGAGGAATACCTTTTGCCTCTGGACAAAGCCGAAATCGTCCGATCCGGCTCCGATGTTACTCTGCTCACCTACTCCCGCATGCGCTACCACGTGCTCAAGGCCGTGGACACTTTGGTGCAGCAGGAGATCGACCCTGAGGTGATCGATTTAATCTCGCTGAAACCTTTAGATATGGGAACCATTGCCGCTTCGGTGCGCAAAACCCATCGGGTGATCATTGTTGAGGAAGACATGAAATCGGGTGGCATTGGGGCGGAACTGACAGCTCGCATCATGGAAGAACTGTTCGATGAGCTGGATGCGCCGGTGATGCGTTTGGCTTCGCAGGACATTCCCACCCCCTACAACGGCACGCTGGAGGCGGCCACCATCGTGCAACCTGCAGATATTGTGGCGGCGGTGGAGCGGCTCCTCTACGCGGATTAGAACCCCCAAAAATCCCTACAAAACAGCGCCGAAATCTATCTCCCAGCAACTTGCAAAATCCTCAGGGCAACCTTGCTAAGATTTCCATGGCAGGGATCCGCGAATATGCAAGGCGTACTGCTGATCCTCTACATGTTGGTTGTCAGTGGCCTGATTGCCGTTGTTGGGGATCGGGTGGGCTACCGCATTGGCAAAAAGCGCCTTACCTGGTTTAACCTGCGCCCCCGCCATACCGCCATTCTGGTGGCCGTGGTGACCGGCGTGAGCATCTCCGCCCTGACTTTGGGCACACTGCTGCTCCTCAACCGCTCCCTGTCGGAGGCTCTGTTCAGCTACACCAACCAAATTGCCCAGGCGGAGCAAGAGCTGCGGGCCCTCAACCGCCAAAAAGCCCTCTTGGAAGCGGAAAATGCCGCTCTCAGGGTTGAGCGAGACCACCTCAAGGTGGATCTGGATCAATTTCGCACCCAGCAGTCGGCAGCCCAAACCCGCCTGAGCGAAGTGCGCGATCAGCTGGCAGTGGCGCTGCAGGAGCGGCAGGAGGCGGAGGCCAAGCTGGCGGCAGCCAACGAGCAACTGGCCAAGGTGCAGCCCAGTTTGGATCGAGCCCAGGCCGAGTTGGAGGCAGTGAAGGCAGAGGTGGAGTCGGCCCGCCAGGTGATCGCCACCCTGGAGTCGCAAAAACAAGCCCTGCAACTGGATCGGGATCAGCTGGAGCGCTCCCTGGATGTGGTGCAGGCGGCCTTAACCCAACTGGAGAACCAGAAAAACCAGCTTGAGCAGGAGATCGAGCAGCTCAACCAATTGGCGGTGCGGCTGCGGCGGGGGGAACTGGCCATCTTGGCGGGGGAAGTCTTGGCAACGGGGGTTGTGGAGGCTCCAAGGGGGGCAAAGCCAGAGGCGATTCGGCAGCAGTTTGAGCACCTTTTGGCCCAGGCGGAACAGCGAGCCCTTGCCCTTGGATCCCAGCCCATGCCCCCTCTGGAAAACGCGATCCTGATCCGCCGGGAGGATGCCGACCAAGCCCTGGAGAAGTTGCAAGAACCCGGTAGCTGGGCGGTGCGCATTCTCTCTCTCACCAACCGGCTCAAGGGGGAGCCTGTGCCTGTGCTCGTGCAGATTTACCCCAACCAGCGGATTTTCGCCAAGGGATCCGTGCTGGCCCACGGGGTGATTCAACCGGGTTTGAGCGAAAATCAGATCCAACAGCAACTGCTGGGGCTGCTGAACCAGGCCAATCAGCGCTCGCAAGAGGAGGGGCTTCTCTCCGATCCCATCACCGGCACTGTGGGGGAGTTCTCCCAGGTCAAGTTTCTGGAGGTTGTGCAGCATCTCCGCCAGAGCACCACCCCTCTGGATGTGAAGCTGGTTGCCGACACCGACATCTACACAGCGGG
>NZ_JANSHS010000305.1:0-8568 GCF_047461695.1 Synechococcus sp. R6-7 | reverse complement strand
TTTTGTCCCCTTGGCTGATGGACTGGATCCAGCACAGCCTCTATGGCACCGAGTGGGTAAGCTTGGCGGAAATCGGGCGTCGCAGCCCAGAGAGTGCAGAGGTGATTCAACGGGTTTGCCGCCAGTACAAGCTGAAGCAGCCGAAGCTGGGGCTGATCCGCGACCAAAACCCCACCGCCTTCACCTATGGCAGCCTGCCGGACACGGCCCGCATTGTTGTCAGCGAAGGATTGTTCACCTACTTGGAAGATGAAGAGGTGGCTACGGTCTATGCCCACGAGCTGGGGCATGTGATCCACTGGGATTTCGCCGTCATGACCCTGGCTTCCACGTTGGTGCAGATTCTCTACCTTCTTTACGTCTACATGCGGGATGCGCGCGACAACGGCAAAAGGGGCAGCCTCCGCTCCCTGGCCTTGGTCGCCTACTTTTTCTATGTGGCCGGCTCCTACTTGTTGCTGTATCTGTCGCGGGTGCGGGAGTACTTTGCCGACCACTTTGCTGCCGAAACCACCGGCAACCCCAATGGGCTCTCGCGGGCTTTGGTGAAAATTGCCTACGGCATTGTGCAAGAGGGAGAGCGGGAGCGGGATGAGGAAACCCGACAGCGCAGTGCTCGCCTGCTGGAAGGAACGCGGGCTTTGGGGATCTACGATGCCAAGGCGGCGGTGATGGCAGGGACGGCCTACCGGGTGGCGGCGGATCCCGGCCAGGTGGGCAGGGTATTTTTGTGGGATCTGTTTAACCCTTGGGCCTGGTGGATGGAGCTGAACTCCACCCATCCCCTCACGGGCAAACGGGTGCGGGCGCTGAGCACCTATGCGGAGCAACTGGATCTGCCGGTGGAATTCGACATGGCCAGCGTGGTTGCCCAGGGCAAGCAGCTCAACCGGCAACAGCTCTACGGGAACTTTCTGCTGGATATACTGCTGTTGAACGCCGAGTGGCTGGGGGCGATTGTGGGGGCGCTGCTCGGGATCCCGGCTTTGCGGATGGGCTTCTATGACATCCTTGCCGGGCTGACCCTGATGGGGGTGGGCTTGGGCCTGCTGCTGAAGATGACGGTGATGTACCCCAGTCTGGAAAACCCGCCAGCGTTGACCGTGTTGAAGGCGATGAGCAATCCCTACGCCAGCCCCTTGCGCGGGTTGCCGATGCAGTTGGAGGGGCGGGTGATCGGGCGGGGGGATCCGGGCTATCGCTTTGGCTCCGATCTCAAGTTCCAGGATGAGACAGGGATGATCTTCCTGCGCTATGCTTCCCGCTTTGGGCCGCTGGGCAACTTCCTGTTTGGAGCGCGCCAGGCAGGGGGGGTAATCGGCCAAGAGGGATCCGCGGTGGGGTGGTTCCGACGGGGGGTGGCCCCTTACCTGGATCTGGCCCGCTTTCAAAGCCGCCATGGCCAGCTCATCACCAGCTACCATCCCTTCTGGCAGGCTATGTGGGCTGTGCTGTTGTTAGTGGTTGCCCTGCTGGTGATGCTGTTCTAGAGGATCGCGATCCTCAGCAGCGAAGAGCTCGCCTAGGCCATTTGAGATTGGCTACTTTTGCCCACCGTTAACCCGGGCGTAGTCGTCGCTGAAGCGGACAATGTCGTCTTCGCCCAAGTACTGGCCGTTTTGCACCTCGATAATCACCAGAGGGATGACGCCAGGGTTCTCCAGGCGATGCTTGGTGCAAGGGGGCACGTAGGTGGATTGGTTGGCCGTGATGAGCTTTTCTTCATCTCCGCAGGTGACCTTGGCGGTGCCGGCAACGACGATCCAGTGTTCGCTGCGATGGTAGTGCAACTGCAGGCTGAGGCGATGCTTGGGCAAAACCACGATCCGCTTGATTTTGTAGCCAGGGCCCTCTTCCAGCACTGTAAAGCTCCCCCAAGGCCGACTTTCAGCATTGCTCTCGATCAGCTTGTTGAGGGTTTCGGCAGAGAGGGAAGGCGAAGGTTTTTCCGGTGAGGCCAGATTGGCATTGGGGGTTTCCAGCATGAGATGCTCTCCTTGGGAGGCCTACCTGTAGCTTATCTCAACAACCAACTCGAAGTCTGTTTGTTTATCTTTAGAACCACCAACAGATCGGCTTCAGCTCCTGGGGATCCCCAGCCGGTTCAGGTTTGGTAGGGCAGTGGTTAAAATCCTGTGGAATCATCAGAAAGGCTCCGAGAAACCCCGTCCTTTAGGACAGGGAGGAAGAGGAGCGGCGGGCAAAGCCAGCCAAACATAGTCGTACCCTTACACCATACCCGCTAAAATGCAAGGCAGAGTGCTCCGCCCCATGGAAAAAGCCTACAGCTACCGGTTCTACCCAACACCTGACCAGGAAACCTTGCTGAGAAAAACACTGGGCTGTGTTCGCCTGGTCTACAACCGCGCATTGGCAGCCAGAACCCAAGCCTGGCAGGAGCGGCAGGAGCGCATCAGCTATGCACAAACCTCTGCCCTGCTGACCGAGTGGAAAAAACAGCCTCAACTCCAGTTCCTGAACGAAGTGAGCTGCGTTCCCCTGCAGCAGAGTCTGAGGCATCTGCAAACCGCCTTCGACAACTTCTTTGCCCGCAGAGCCAGCTATCCCAAATTCAAGAAAAAACGCGACGGTGGTAGTGCAGAGTTCACCCGGTCTGCTTTTCGGTGGAAAGATGGCCAAGTCTTCCTGGCCAAGTGCTCTGAGCCCCTGAACATCCGGTGGTCTAGGCAACTGCCCAAAGGGGTCGAGCCATCCACAGTTACCGTTCGGCTGAGTCCTGTGGGGGAGTGGCATGTCAGTCTCAGGTTTGACGACCCCCGCGACCTGACGCTTGCCCCTGCTCAACAGTCAGTTGGACTGGATGTGGGCGTTAGCAGTCTTGTTGCCCTGAGTACAGGGGAAAAGGTGGCCAACCCCAAGCATTGGAACCAGCGCTACAAGCAACTGCGTCGGGCGCAAAAGGCTCTGAGTCGGAAGCAGAAAGGCTCCAAAAACCGCTACAAGGCGCGGCTGAAGGTGGCCAAGATTCACCAAAAGATTGCCAACAGTCGCCAGGATCATCTGCACAAGCTGACCACCCGCCTGATTCGCGAAAACCAAACAATTGTGGCGGAGACGTTGGCGGTGAAGAACCTGATTCGCAACTCCAAGTTGGCCAAAGCTATCAGTGATGCCGGTTGGGGTGAGCTGTTGCGGCAGTTGGAGTACAAGGCGCGGTGGTATGGGCGCACTTTGATTTGGGTGAATCGCTGGTTTCCTAGTTCCAAGACCTGTTCAGGGTGTGGCTATACCCTGGCTCGACTGCCCTTGAAGGTACGGGAGTGGGAATGTCCTCGATGCCAGGCCAGGCACGACCGGGACATCAACGCTGCCCGCAATCTTTTGGCCGTGGGGCACACGGTGTCAGCCTGTGGAGCAGACGTAAGACCAAAGCCCTCCAGGGTGGCGGCAGTTGCGATGAAGCAGGAACCTAAGCTGTGAGGCTTAGGAATCCTCGTCCTAAGGCCTACGGGCCCGCTGACGCGACTAGGACGGGGCGGATGTCAAGAATAAAGATCTCTGCTCTGCAAAAAGGTCACTTCTCCATGCGTTCTTCCTCTTCTGCCCCTTCTTACCCGGTTCACATCCATGACCGCCAACGGGACACCCACTATCTAATCCAGGTGCCGGCGGATCAATACATTTTGGCCAGCGCCGAGGCCCAAGGGATCCAACTGCCCTTTGCCTGTCGCAATGGCGCCTGTACCACCTGTGCGGTGCGGGTACGGCGGGGATCCCTGTACCAGCCGGAGGCAATGGGCATCTCGCGGGAGTTGAAGGAGCAGGGGTATGGGCTGTTGTGCGTGGGCTATGCCCGCTCGGAGCTCTGGGTAGAAACCCAGGATGAGGATGAGGTGTACGAGCTGCAATTTGGGCGTTACTTCGGCCAGGGGCGGGTAAGGCCAGGGATCCCCCTTGAGGATGAGTGATGTCTTCTTCGGCACCGGTTTTGTCTCCCGAGCTGTCGCCGGATCCCTTGCCCTCTCAGCCGAGGGGCTGGCTGCTGGCGGCAGCGGCGCTGATCCCGGTGAATCTGGCCCCCAGCTTACTCTTGGCTTTGGTGGGGACGATCCAGGGTTATACCCGCTATGGTGGGGCGATCCTGCGGGATCCTCTATTTGGACTGGCGGCTCTCCTGAGCCTGGCTGCGGTGGGAGTGGCCTTTTGGGGGGAGGATTGGCGACTGAGCCTGCCGGGGATGTTCAACTACTGGCCTTTTTTATTGATGCTGCCGGCCTTTGCCGATGCGCTGGCCTCTCGCGGTAGCGGGACGGAGTTCCATCCTGTAGGCCGTCGGCGTTTGGCCCAGATGTTGGTGTTGGGCAGCGGGCTGATGCTGCTTTTGGGTTGGGGAGAAGTGCTGTGGGGATGGCAGGGGCACTTCTTCTTGGGGCCGGTTTGGATCACGGGGGTTGCCGGGGGAGAGCGACCGGCGGCAGCTTTTACTTCCCCCAATATCCTGGCCATCTACCTGGTGATCCACCTGTGTTTGGCGGCAGGGCTGTGGCTGGATCAGGCCGACAAAGACTGGCCGAGGGTGGTAGGGCTGGGAGCTGTGCTGGGGCTGGGATCCCTCTTGTTGCTGCTGACGGCCTCTCGCAACGGCTGGGGAGTGGGGGGGCTGGCGCTGATGATGGGGCTGGCCCTGCGGCGCTGTTGGTGGGGGATCGGGATCTTGGCCGGTCTGGGATTGGCCGGTTTGGCCGCTGCTTGGGATTGGCCGGGCTGGCGGGCTGTTGTGCCCCGATTGATTTGGAGCCGTCTGGCAGACACCTTCGATCCCCAGGCGCTCTACTTTAGTTCCACCGCCAACCGGCTGGATGCTTGGCAATTCGCCCTGCAGATGGCGCGAGAGCGGCCCTTGACCGGTTGGGGCTGGCAAAGCTTTGCCGCTCTTTACAATGCTCAAGATCCGCCGGAGCTGCTGGGCCATTGCCACAATTTGTACCTGCACCTGGCGGCTGAGGGTGGGATCCCGCTATTGCTGGGCCATCTGATCCTGTGGGGCTGGATTTTGGCGCGGGGATGGCAAGCTTGGCGGCGCTCGCAAGAAAGCGTCCTGTTGGGGATGCTGCTGGCCTTGACGGCATTTTTTGCCTCAGGGCTTTTGGACGTGGTGATGTTGGATGGCCGCATTCACCTGCTGGTAACCTTACTCTTGGGGGCAGTTTGGGGAGCCAGCCTCGAGCAGCGCTCGACAAAGGGCCAATGCAACCAAGATCTGGGATAGCTTTCCCAAGGGGGTCACGGTTGAATGCCCCACCATGGGCGTCGGCGCTGCCTGGCAATAGGGAATGACTCTTGACCTAGCAGTAAATCCAAAATCCATGGGTTCCCACCCGTAGGAAATCCTTGTGGTAAACCTGTACCGAGATGTGCTGTGGCCTCTGCTTTTTTCTGGGCTGAGAGCCGACCCGGAAGCGGTCAAGATGGGCCTGCTGCGCGCCTTGCATTGGATCGATGCCACCCAGGCCACCGGGATCCTATCGGCTCTGGAGCGACTGTTTTGCTACCGGGATCCCCGGCTAGCGGTGTCGCTGTGGGGCCTTACCTTTCCCAATCCCCTTGGATTGGCTGCGGGCTTCGACAAAGATGGCCTGGCTCTGGGCGTCTGGCCCAGCCTAGGATTTGGTTTTGTAGAGGTGGGCACCATCACTCCTCAGCCCCAACCGGGCAACCCCAAACCTCGCCTGTTTCAACTGCCCCAAGATCGCGCTGCCCTCAACCGCATGGGCTTTAACAATCAAGGGGCGGCGGCTCTGGCGGAACGGTTGCGCCGGCTACAGCAACGTCCCATCCCCATTGGAATTAACCTGGGCAAAGCCAAAATCACCCCCCTAGAAGAAGCGGCTGCCGATTACCTGGCCAGCTTCCGGCTGCTCCAGGATCTGGGGGACTACTTTGTGGTCAACGTCAGCTCCCCCAACACGCCGGGGCTGCGATCCCTGCAGGCTGCTGAGCAACTGGAGCCCATCCTGTCTGCCTTACAGCAGGAAAATCAGAAGCGAAAACCCCTCCTGGTGAAGATCGCTCCCGATCTGGACTGGCCCGACATCGACAGCATCCTGGAGCTGGCCCAAGACCATCAACTGGCCGGGATTGTGGCCACCAACACCACCCTGCGCCGCGATAACCTGAAAACCCGTTTCCTGCCTGGCCGCGGGATCCCCTTCGCACCAGCGGAGTCTAGGCCAATCCTTGCAGAAGCCGGCGGGATCAGCGGTGCCCCCTTGCGGGAGCGTTCCACCCAAGTCATCCGCTACATCCACCGCTCCACCCAAGGAAAATTGCCCATCATCGGAGTGGGGGGCATCTTCACCTTGGCCGACGCCTTGGAGAAACTGGAAGCGGGAGCCAGCCTGCTGCAGGTCTACACCGGCTGGGTTTACGAAGGGCCGGGTATGGTGCCGCAATTGCTCCGAGGCCTAGCCCGCTCTTCTCCCCCCAGCCCTGATGTTACACTTCCCCCAGAGAATACCCCTGTGGGTCAGATCCGGGCGTAAGATCGTTAGGGATCCCTGAGGAAGCTTGCCGGTGAACCTGCTGCAACACCTCTTCAAAACCCCCCATCCGGTCATTGGGGTGGTTCATTTGTTGCCGCTGCCCACCTCACCCCGTTGGGGGGGGGACTTGGAATGGGTGATCGCTCAGGCAGAACAGGCAGCTACTGCCCTGGCTGCAGGAGGGGTAGACGGGATCCTTGTCGAGAACTTTTACGATGCCCCCTTTGCCAAGGATCGGGTGGACGCAGCGGTGGTCAGCGCCATGACCGTCATCGTCCAGCGGCTGAAAACCCTGGTCTCGCTGCCGGTCGGGATCAACGTCTTGCGCAACGATGGCTACAGTGCTCTGGCGATTGCTGCCTGTGTGGGAGCGCAGTTCATCCGGGTGAATGTGCTCTGCGGGGCGATGGTGACCGACCAAGGCATTATCGAGGGGAATGCCTACCGCCTGCTGCGCTATCGCCGGGAGCTGGGGGCTAACATCAAGATTTTCGCCGATGTGCTGGTGAAACACGCCCAACCCCTAGGTCCCATCAGTCTGGATGCGGCCATCACCGACACGGTGGAACGTGGCCTGGCCGATGCCATCATCCTTTCCGGCTGGGCCACCGGCAAGCCACCCCTTCTGGAGGAGCTGGAGCTGGCCCGCAAAGTTGCTCCTCAGGTGCCGCTGCTCATCGGCTCGGGGGCTACTGCTGAAAACATCGGCAGCCTGATCCGGCGGGCAGATGGAGTAATTGTGGCCAGTTCTCTGAAGCGGTCTTCCCGTTCCGCAGGCATGCCGGCAGGCTATTCGGATCCCTTTCCCATGATCGACCCGATTCGGGTGCGGCAGTTTGTGGAAGCACTGCACCTTGCGCTCCGTGAGCGGGCCTCCAACCATGCTTGTCTGGCCGCTCCCGGCTCTGGTTCCAACTAGCCGTTGGCGCTAGGATTGGGATCCGACTACAATGGGCGATTCCTCTTTAGCTATGCCATCCCTTGATCTGGAGGGCTTGGATTCTGCGTACCACCCTTCTGGTTCAGCAGAAGAAACCTTTTGGAGCTCTGTTCCGGCCCGGACTCCCCGCATTTGGGTTGTCGATGATGACCCAGTGGTTCGTTGCTACATTATCAATGTTCTCACAGGCTCCCAGTACTACGTGGAAAGCTGGGAAAGCGGCCGAGCAGCTTGGGATTCCTTGCAAAGCTTGGAAGAGAGCGAGTGGCCCGACATGGTGATCTGCGACTGGGTCATGCCTGAGATGTCGGGGGTAGAGTTCTGTCGCCGTCTCAAGGGATCCGCCGCAGGGCAGTTTGTCTATTTCATTTTGCTCACGTCCCGTTCTGAAGTTGAGGCTCGGGTAGAGGGGCTGGATGCGGGGGCGGATGAATTCATCACCAAGCCGGTCGATCCCGAGGAGCTGCGAGCGCGGGTGCGGGCAGGGTTACGTCTCCAGCGGCTCACCCAAGCTTTGGCCCAGGCCAACCGGCAATTGCGAGCCCGCAATGAGTTGTTGGAGTCTTTGTCTTTGACGGATCCCTTGACCGGGGCGTTGAACCGGCGAGCTCTGGATCAGGCGCTGCCCCATTTGCTCAAGCAGGTGGGAGCCCGCGGGGAAGCTCGCTACCGCTATCTCTGCCTGCTGATGATGGATGTAGATCACTTTAAGCAAATCAACGACAGCCACGGCCACTACATCGGCGACTGTGTGCTGCAGGCCATCGTCGGGCGGCTGCAAAATCAACTGCGGCCCTCCAGCCTGCTCTACCGCTATGGTGGGGAAGAATTTGTTTGCCTTACGCCCGGACTTAGCCCCTCTCGCTGTGGTCGCTACGCAGAGTCTCTGCGGCAGGCTATCGCCAAACGGCCCATTGACATCTCCCCCAAGCGCAGCCTGCCGGTTACCCTCAGCATTGGTGGGATCGTGCTCAGCGAAGACTACTGCCCAGAACCGGAAACCGCCTTGCAGCAGGCGGATAGCGCGCTCTACCAGGCCAAGCAGGCAGGGCGCAACCGAGTTCACATCCTCACCCCAACCCCAGAGGTTTATCTGCCCTGATACATTTACGCTGAACACTGCTG
>NZ_JANSHS010000304.1:0-4146 GCF_047461695.1 Synechococcus sp. R6-7 | reverse complement strand
CAGCGTATCATTGACTAGAGTCATGCTCTCAACTCATACTGCTGGCCATCCCAGCCCATCTCTACCCAAACAGGTGTGTCCCAAGCCCAGTTAACAATCAGGGGCTCCTTGCCTTTCCCGTTCGACAATCGCAGCTTTCCATTGACGACTTGGATGGCTGAAGACTTCCATTGAACTTTGGAATAGTACCGACGCCGTCGAGGTGGACGGGCGTTAGGGTCGGTTTGGCGGCGTTCTCGCCAGGACTTCAAAGAGGCAAAGAAGCTTTGCACTACCGCGTCTGCACTGTGAGCATGAAGTGTATTCTCAGGGTCGTTGGGAAACCACCGCATTAGCGTGGAAGGTTTCAACCACAGTCCCTTCTTGCGGACAACCCGCCAAAAGTGAACGAGCACCTTTGAGTACAGCTCGCCTGCTGCCCTGCTCAACAGCTGCAGTTGCTCTGAGACGCCTAGCTTGAGCTTGCGAACAAGGTACATGCAAAGTTGCCTTTTCTGTCGAATAGCATCTTACAAAAGCCGCCCTAGAAGGGCGGGGCTTGTAACCCAGTTTTTTTGGTCATCGTTTTTATCCCAGCCGCTGCTCGGTTTGCGGGTCAAACAGGTGGAAGCGATCCATGTCGAAGACCACTTCTGCCCACTGGTTAACCCGAAGCTGGGTACGGGGATCCACGCGGGCCACAAACTCCTGCTCGGCCAGGATCCCTTCTCGGTCGCTGGTGCTGAGATAGAGGATTACTTCATGGCCCACCAGCTCCGTTACCGAGACCTTAGCCCGCACCGGGGCAGGTTGGATCCCTGGGGGTTGGTACTGGGGATCGTGGATGTTTTCCGGGCGGATGCCGAAGATGACCGACTTGCCCGCATAGTGCCGATAGGGATCCGCCTGGTGGGGTGGGATGGGCACGCGGAAGGCGCCGGTATCCACCCAGAGAGTGCCTTCTTGCTCCCGCAGCTTGGCCTGGAAAAAGTTCATAGCAGGGCTGCCGATGAACCCGGCCACAAACAGGTTGGCAGGGCGGGCGTAGAGGGCTTGGGGAGTATCCACCTGCTGCAGGCGGCCATCCTTCATGACGGCAATGCGGTTGCCCATGGTCATGGCCTCCACTTGGTCGTGGGTGACGTAAATGAAGGTGGTGCCCAGTTGCATGTGCAACTTGCTGATCTCGGCCCGCGCCTGTACCCGCAGCTTGGCATCCAAGTTGGAGAGGGGCTCATCCATCAAAAACACCGCCGGGTTGCGCACAATGGCCCGCCCAACGGCAACCCGCTGCCGTTGCCCACCCGAAAGTTCCTTGGGCTTGCGGTTAAGCAGGTGCTCGATCCCAAGGCGTTTGGCCACCCCCCTGACCCGGCTTTCGATCTCTGCTTTGGGCAGGCCGCGCAGCTTGAGGCCAAAGGCCATATTTTCGGCCACGGTCATGTGGGGGTAGAGGGCGTAGGACTGGAAGACCATGGCGATATCCCGATCCTTGGGGGGGACATCGTTCACCCGGCGGTCGCCGATGTAGATGGATCCGGCGCTGATCTCTTCCAACCCGGCCAGCATGCGCAGGGAGGTGGTTTTGCCGCAGCCGGAGGGGCCGACAAAGACGAGAAATTCCCCGTCTTCGACGGTGATGTTCAGGTCATGGACGGCGGTGGTGTCTCTGTAGCGCTTGGTAACGTGTTCGTAGGTAACGCTGGCCATGCTCTCAACCTTGGCTCCGTTGCGCACTCAAACCCTATCCAAAGCGGCGGGCAAAAGTCAAATCGAGTTGAGTTGAGTTCGGTAGGGAGAGCTGGGGATCCCTGCAGCGAAGCCAGTTTATGGTCGTTGCCCCTGCCCTTGCCCCGGCCCCTTTCCCAGAAGGAGAGGGGAGCTGGGAAGCCATGGAATCTTGAACCGAAATGTAAAAAAAGGTAGGCTCATCGCCTACCTCTATGGGATCCTTTTTCCCTATTAGGAAGTTGCCTAACCTCTAGGCCATCAGGAGACAACGCTCACTTTAACCACTTGGGCTTTTTCAGAGTCTGCCTTGGGCAAGGTGAGGGTGAGGATCCCATCTTTGTATTCGGCTTTCACCTGATCGTGTTTGATCCGGTTCGGCAGTGGGATCACCCGTTGGAAGCGCCCATAACGGAATTCAGTCCGGGTTACCCCTTTGTCTTCAGAGCGCTTCTCAAATCGCCGTTCCCCGGTGATGGAGACCGCTTCGGCTGTCGCTTGGATATCCAAGTCGTTGGGGTTCAAGCCGGGCAGCTCCAGCTTCAGGGTAATGGTTTCGGGATCATCGTGCATCTCCACTGCCGGCATGAAGGCGAAGCCGTCGGCCTCGGTGGTGCGAGGGATCAACCGGTCGAACATCCGGTTCATTTCCCGTTGAATTTCGTCAATTTCCCGAAATGGATCCCAGCGGACAAGAGCCATAGAGCATCCTCCTCCTCTATTACTTTGCTTTTTTGACTTCCAGTTCGAGTTTGGAGCTTAGCTTTTGGGGCTCAACTTTAGAGGTGCAAGCAAAACCTCTACGCTTCTAGTGTAGTCAAATCCGTTCCGGGAAATGTAGGGTTTTCTGGAATGTTTCTTAGGTATTTACCCTACAGGTTTATCTATCCAAAACCCTCTAGGACTCCGTATGTTTGGGGCGGCGATGGGGTTTTGTGGGTAACCACATACTGAGACCGGTGGCCACCATCACCAGCAGCCCCAGTCCGTTTAAGAAGGGGTAAACCGCTTGCAGGTCGAGGGGGCCCCACTGCCCTTTGTGGATTTGGATCAGCCAGTAGTAGTCGAAGTTTTCGTTAAGGCGGGCAATTTGATACAGGGATCCCGTCAGCACCGTTACCACCAACGGCAGGGCCAGAATGGGGGCAAGGGTGCGGTGGATGCGGCGGATCATCTTCGGATTCAGGGCCATTGGGCTTTCTCCAGGGCGATGGGGCGATCCCTGCCATGGTATCAGGGCGACCCAGGGCAGATTTGGAATCCTACTCCACCCTGCTCAAGAACGGATCCCGAGCAAATCCTCGATCTTGGGCATTTGCTCGGGGGGGATGACCCGTCCTTCGTCCTCAAAGCCGGGGATCTCGTGGAAGTTGAGGTAGCGGTACAGCTCGCCGGCAAAGGGCTGGATCTTGGTGGAGACGATCTCTCGGTACTCCTCAGGGGTGGGGATCCGGCCCAAAAGGGCGCAGGCGGCGGCCAGCTCGGCGGATCCCAGATAAACCCGCGCGTCTTTGCCCATGCGGTTGTTGAAGTTGCGGGTGGAGGTGGACATGACGGTGGCCCCGTCTTCCACGCGGGCTTGGTTGCCCATACACAAGCTGCATCCCGGCATTTCCGTTCTGGCCCCGGCGGCAGCAAAGATGCCGTATACGCCTTCCGAGCGCAGTTGTGCCTCATCCATGCGGGTGGGTGGACAGATCCAGAATTGGCGCACCTTGGCCCGCCCTTGGCCTTCCAGGATTTTGGCGGCGGCGCGGTAGTGGCCGATGTTGGTCATGCAGGAGCCGATGAAAACTTCGTCAATCTTGATCGGCGTATCGGGGTTGCCGGCGGCGTGTTGGGCATGGACTTCGCTCAGGGTCATCACCTTATCGGGATCGTTGGGGGCACAGACGATCGGCTCGGTGATGGTGCTGAGGTCGATTTCGATGACTTCGGCGTATTCAGCGTCGGCATCCGCCTCCAGGAGGGTGGGGTTGGCCAGCCATGCTTCCATTTTGGCGATGCGCCGCAGCAAGGTTCTCGCATCCTGGTAGCCGCGGGCAATCATGTTCTTCAGCAGCACCACGTTGGAGCGCAGATATTCTGAGACCGTCTCGATGCTCAGCTGGATGGTACAGCCGGCACAGTTGCGCTCTGCCGAGGCATCGGTAAACTCAAAAGCTTGCTCCACCTTCAGATGCGGCAGGCCCTCGATCTCCATGATGCGCCCGGCAAAGACGTTTTTCTTGCCTTTTTTCTCAACGGTGAGCAGCCCCCTCTGAATGGCCACGTAGGGGATGGCATGGACAATGTCCCGCAGGGTGATCCCCGGCTGCAGTTCCCCCTTAAAGCGCACCAGCACCGATTCCGGCATGTCCAAGGGCATCACCCCCATGGCGGCGGCAAAGGCCACCAGACCGGATCCCGCCGGGAAGGAGATCCCCAAGGGGAAGCGGG
>NZ_JANSHS010000303.1:0-6511 GCF_047461695.1 Synechococcus sp. R6-7 | reverse complement strand
AGCAGTGTTCAGCGTAAATGTATCAGGCAAAGACGTGCCACGGGGCTTTGGGCGAGGGAAAGACAATCGGCAAGCGGCTAAGTCACAGAATCCAGAGCGGGGATCCGAGATCCCATCCTCTTCGCAGGCGGCTCTGGCGTTGGTTCAACGCTACCGACAGGCGGGGGATCTGAAGACTGCTCTGCACCTCTGCCGGCAGCTTACCCGCACCCAGCCGCGTTTGTTCGCTGCTCAGGCGTTGCTGGGATCCCTTTATCTGCAGATGGGGGATCCCCGCCAAGCTTTGACCCCCTTGCAACTGGCTCTGCACCTGCGGGGGGATTGGGTACCGGCCTGGCAGGATCTGGGCGATGCCTGGATGCAGCTTGGCAACCCAGAGGAAGCGGCGCGAGCCTACGAACAGGGCCTGGCCTTTGCCCCCGCTGATGGGCAATTGCTTTTCCGATTGGGCAGTTGTTGGCTCACCCTGGGGAAATTGGCCCAGGCAATTGAGGTGTTGCAACAGGCAGCAGCAGCCCAGCCTCCCCAGGTCTATGCCTTGGCAGCTTTGGGGAATGCCCTGATGCTCGATGGCCAAGCTGAGGAAGCGGAAGGCTGGTTTCGCCAAGCTCTCGCCCTTGCACCCCAGGAGGGGCGAATTCTCGTTAACCTCGGCCATTGCCTGCACCTGCAAGATCGCCTGGAAGAGGCCGCCGATTGTCTGCAACGGGCCATCTCGCTGTTGCCGAGGGATGCCCAGCCTCACAACAACCTGGGCACCATCTTGCAGGAACAAAACCGGTTGGAAGCGGCCATTGAAGCCTATCGGCGCAGCTTGCAGTTGGCCCCCCACTGGCCGGAGATCCACTACAACCTGGGCACGGCTTTGCTGACCCTGGGCCGCTACGAGGAGGGGTGGCGAGAATACGAATGGCGGCTGCAGCGACAAGGGGCGACCTACCCGCGCTTTCTTTCCCCTCTGTGGACGGGATCCCCCCTGAGCCATCAGACCCTGCTGATCTGCGCCGAACAAGGGTTGGGGGACACGATTCAGTTTGTGCGCTACTTGCCGCTGCTGGCCGAGGCCCATCCCCAAGCGCAAATCTGCCTCCGCTGTCAGGGATCCCTTGTCGAGCTGTTCAGAGGGTGCCTGCCCCAGGTGCAGGTGATCTCGGAAACGGATCCCTTGCCCTCTTTTGATTGCCATCTGCCCTTGCTCAGCTTGCCGCAGCGGTTGGGCACCACTCTGGAGACGATCCCTGCCTGCATCCCCTACCTTGTCTGTCCCGTTCGCGCAAGTGGGCCGCAGACCTCTTCGAGCCTCTCCTGGCCAGAGCTTTCCCAGGAGCGGATGAAGGTGGGGCTGGTGTGGGCCAGCGGTCGGCGTGCCCATCCTGAGCTCAACCGCGTGCAAAGGCTGAAAAGTTGCCCTCTGAATCTGTTGCTCCAACACTTGCATGGGCCTTCCATCCAGTGGGTTAGCCTGCAGGTGGGGGAAGATCTAAGGCCGCTGGGATCCCTATTGGAGCAGCACCAAGTGTTGGAGCTGGGATCCCGTTTCCGCAGTTTTGTCGATACAGCCGCAGCCGTTGCCCAGTTGGATCTGGTGATCAGCGTTGATACAGCCGTTGCTCATTTGGCCGGGGCGATGGGCAAGCCGGTATGGGTGCTGCTCCCCTTTGCCGCCGATTGGCGCTGGCTGCTCCATCGAGAAGATAGCCCCTGGTACCCCGGGGTAATGCGACTGTTTCGACAAGACACACCGGGAGACTGGGTTGGCGTGCTGAGGCGAGTCCAGGTTGCCCTCGAAGAGAAGTTGCGAGGGATCCCCTCTCAAGACCGTGCCTGTTCCTCTCCCTGAACGATGCGCTGAAACAGATAACCGGTGCCTCGGGCCGTCAGGATCAGCTCTGGGTTGCTGGGGTCATCCTCCAGCTTGGCCCGCAGCCGCGAGATGTGGACATCCACCACCCGCGTATCCACATGGCGCTCCGGGGTATAGCCCCACACCTCTTGCAAAATCTCGGAGCGGGAAAAAGGCTCCCCCGACCGACTGACCAACAACTCCAGCAGACTAAACTCCATCCCCGTCAGGCGAATGCGCTCGTCCCGTTTGTAGACCTGCCGCTTGTTGGTATCGATGCGAATATCCCCCACTTGAATCACCCCAGAACTGGGGATCCCATCGTGGGCCGACCGCGCCACCCGGCGCAACACCGACCGAATGCGAGCTTCCAGCTCCTTGGGGGAAAAGGGCTTGACCACATAGTCGTCTGCCCCCAGCTCCAGCCCCGTGATACGGTCGGCCACATCGCCCAGCGCCGTCAGCATGATGATGGGGATGTCGGATTCTTTGCGCAGCTCCTGGCAAACCCCATAGCCATCCAGCTTCGGCATCATCACATCCAGCACCACCAGGTCGGGATCCTGCTTGTGGAAAACCTCCAGCGCCTCCTCGCCGTCCGAAGCTGTGACCACGTCGTATCCGATCATGGACAGACGGGTTTCCAAAATGCGTCGAATGCTGGCCTCATCATCGACCACCAGAATCCGTTCCTTACGCTGTGCTTCCACGGTGCTGCAACTCCTGAACTTCTAACGGTACTCGGTAAAAGAGAAATCTGAAAAAGAACTGAGGTGGGCGCTAACTTGAGTTGGGCGGATATAGGAACCTCAGGGGCTGCTCCTCAGTTGGGCAGACTCACCGAGTGAAATTGAACACTCACAAGCAATCATCTGCAATTAACCAAAGCCGCACCTCAGGGATGCAGCTCCGGGAAACAAGCACAAAACAGAAGGCCCTCTCGGCAGTGGATTCAATCTTGTTAAAAGCTCCAACTTCAATCCCACCTGATGATGCTGTCCAGTACCTGGTGCAAGGCACTCCTCCCCCCAAACCATTGCTCAAACCTGAGAGGCCTTCGTAAGAAGTTACTTTCCATAACCTAATTTATCATCCAAAATCGGCTGCCAACCCGCCTCGATGCTCTATTTTGCGGCTATTGGGCCGGACTTGATACATACCTTCACAACTTTTTCAGACCGATGCCCATTTTTCGGGATGTCCCTCAGGAAAAGCTGGGGATCCCTGGCCGTTTGCGGTGGGAACAGCGTAGCAACTGGCCAATAGCTCGGCGGAACGGATTTCTCGATCTGTATGATGCTCCAAAACACGCCGCAACAGACGTTCTGCCTCCAGCCAAGCAGCCAAAGGCAGCGAATCCTCAGGCAGAGGCAATGTCGAGTTGGGCAGGGATCCCAAGGCACGTAAGGCAGAAGCGGAGACCCAGGCAATCGGGCTGGGCCGCTGGGCCACCCGGCAGGGATCACAGATCAAGCCACCCCATTGGGGGCTGAAAAAAACGCTGCCGACCAACCCCCCTTGACAGAAGTAGCAGGCTTGTACCTGAGGGGCAAACCCTGCCAACGCCAGGAGGTGATACAACCCATGGGTGAGCAAGGGCAGAACGGCCTGTTCCGAAGCAGCCCGCTCGATGCGTTCCAAGTGTTCGACCAACACCACAAACAGCTCTTCCTGGGCTTGATCGGGCAAGGCCAACAGCAAGGCCACCTCCGCCAAATACTGCGCTGCTGTGAGATGGGCTAAGCTGCGGCTGAGACGAGGAAAAGTCTGGAGGGTTTCCGCTTGGACAATGCGTTGTAAACGCTGGGAGGTATCTGCTTGGGCAGACCAGCGCCCCCGCACCATCAGCAAATCGTTGATGACAAAAGGCTCCATCCGCCCACCCAGCTTGGAAGGCTGCTTACGGGATCCCTTGGCCACCGCCCGGATCAACCCTTGCTCGCGGGTCAAGATGGTTACAATCCGATCCGCCTCTCCCAGGGGGATCCCTTTCAGGTTGATGCCCGTAACCCGGTAGGTGCGGCCACTCATGGGGTTCCTCTGGCTCGCAGCTCTTGCATCAGCTCCAGCCCCCAAGAGGTGCCGATACGGCTGGCCCCCGCCTGGATCATGGCCTCTGCTTGAGCCACTGTGCGAATGCCGCCCGACGCTTTCACCCCCACTTTACCGCGGCTGAGTTGCCACAACAGTTGCACATCTGCCAGCGTCGCCCCCCCCATCCAGCCAGTGGAGGTCATCAAAAAAGCCGCCCCCGCATCGATACAAATCTCCCCGGCCAGCTTTTTCTCCTCCTCGGTCAGCAGAGCCGTTTCCAAAATGGCCTTGATGCAGACCCCCGTTTCTTCCACCAGTTGGGCAATCTCGGCATGGAGGCGATCCAGCTCCCCCGCCTTGAGCCAAGCCAAGTTGATGCGGACATCCAGCTCCCGGCACCCCTGCTCCACCGCCAGTTGGGCCTCGTAGAGCTTAGCCTCTGCAGTGGTTGTGCCCAGGGGAAACCCCACCACCGTGCTCACCTTGACCGGGGATCCGTGCAGCCGCTCCACCACCCGCGGCACATAGCAGGGAGGAACACAAAAAGTGGGGAAGCCATAGCGCAAGGCAATCTCACACCCCTGGTCAATCTGTTCTGGAGTAACCATCGGCAACAGCAGAGTATGGTCGATGTACTCCGCCAAGTTGATCGAGCTATCCGCTATGCCCTTGCGCTCCAGAGAGAGCATTGGTGGATCCCCCAGCACCCATCTTTACTCTAGCTTCAGTTTTCACCTGCAGGGATCCCCAAAGAGGGCTGAGCCTCTGGCCACAGCCAACCCACCAGGGCATCCCTTCGACCCCACAGTGTCCATTCCCTCGGCACAGCTCACACAGGCTGCTGCCCGATTGCGAGCCCTGATTGACTCGCGGGGGGGCATGGGTTAACTGTACTCAGGCACAAATGCGGGGCAAAGGGGCGGGTGCCGAGGTCACCTGCAGCAATCGGGGAATACGGCTGCTGTCGTAGATGCGAAATTCTTTTTCCAAGATGGCTTTTTCGTCGCGCACCGCCTGGTTCAATACGATGGATCCCTCTGGATCGGAGACGGAACGGTGAAAAGTGCCGGGAGGAATGCGCAAAATGCCTCGGTTCGCTTCCAGGCGCACAATATGGAAGGGATCCCTCCAGCTAAAATTCACCAGGTAAAACGTCCGTCCGCCCCATAAAGCCAGCAAGTTGTCCTCCTGGTGTGGATGCATATAAAACTGCCAATAGCCCTGAGGATTATTGGGGGGACTGATGGCCGGCCCATCGTGGTAAACCAAATCGCGGGCGTTGGATCGCGCAACCGTGATGTCGAAAAAACGCACGCCGGGAGTATCTCGAAATTGATGGAATGGCAGCAGGGCAAACATGGATCTCGACATAGGGACACTTGACCAACGACAGGAAGATAAAGAGGTTTTCACACTGTTTCCCGCTGTTTCGCAGTGTGAAGGAGAAGTTATGTCGTAGTTTAGTCAGGTGCGGCGGAGGGTTCAAACCTGAGATAGCATCACATCTATGCGCAGATCGAATAGATGGGATCCATGAACATCTCACAACTGCAAACCCTGGTGGCTGTGGTGGAGCGGGGAAATTTCAGCGATGCTGCCCTGCAATTGCACATTTCCCAGTCGGCGGTGAGCCGGGCCATTGCCAGCCTGGAGGAAGAACTGGGGGTGACCCTGTTGGTGCGCGGTCGCTTTGGGGCGCGCCTAACCCCGGTGGGGGAGCGACTGCTGCGCCATGTTCGCAAAATGCTGCAACTGCGGGAACAAATGGATTATGAGGCCAACCTGGAAAAAGGGTTGCGGGGGGGAAATGTGCGGGTTGCCGCTTTTCGCAGTGCTGCAACCCATTTGCTGCCGCCGGTGATCGCCCGCTTCCGCCAACAATTTCCCCAGATTACCCTCACCCTTACAGAGGAAGATCCGGCCACTGTTGAACATCTGTTGCGATCGGGCCAGGTGGATATTGGTCTATTGCCTCTGCCGCGGGCTGCTGAGGATCTACAGACGTGGGAGATTGCCCGCGATGAGTTCATTGTGTTGGTTCCGCTGAGTTTTGGGCCCCTGCCGGAAACCCTGACCTGGGAGGATCTTTCCCGTTTTTCCTACATTCTCTACAACTACGCCGAATGCACCACCGCGGTGCGGAACCACTGGGAAGCCGCTCACCAAACCCTCAAGGTGGCCTACTTGGTGAAGGAAGACTCCACCATTGTGAACATGGTGGCACAGGGTCTGGGGGCTGCCATCTTGCCCCGCTTGGCCGCCATTCCCATTCCCGAAGGGATCCAGATCCGCCGGCTGCCGATCCCACTGGAGCGGGTGATCGGGGCTGCCGTTCTGGCCTCTGCGCTGCATCCGCCTGCAGTATTTGCCTTCCTGGAAGCCTTGCGGGGAAACCCATCCCAGTTGCCAAGTTAACATTGCATCGGGAGTACAAGGCAGCTTTGTTGACACCACGCTCATCCATCCAGTGACGCAAGCATTGGTTGCGGACAAACTGGGCAGGGCCTCATCCAAGGCTTGGTATGGCGCTGGAGCGGGGTTGAGGAGTTTGGCTTCCCTGACCAGCATGGGTTTATTTCATTGCAGGTCTATATCATTGCAGGTCTATAGTCATTTCAAACTAGATTGAGACAC
>NZ_JANSHS010000302.1:0-10286 GCF_047461695.1 Synechococcus sp. R6-7 | reverse complement strand
CAGCAGTGTTCAGCGTAAATGTATCAGGAATGCCTCAGACTTAGACTTGTTCGGAATCACCTAACGATGGGCTTGCCAAGTTGGACTAGCGAAGGGCGCTCAGAAGCACAACATCCATAACCAGCAGCGCCCCGGCAAAGGCCAGCAGGCTGCGCACGATCTGGCGCTCTTGCTTAGAACGATGGGATCCACCCACACGAAGCCATTTCAGAGATTGGGGAAGGCGGTACAGCATAGGAGATTCGGCGGAACCCTAGGGTGATCATGCCCTATTTTGTGGGGTTTGGATTCCCCACGCTGGGGGGGAGAAACGGCTAGCCCTGAGGGGCAATTCCCTCTAGAGTGAGGGTTAGTCCATTGCCCCTGTCTATGACCACTCCCTTGACCCAAGCCGAAACCGTTTTGCAAAGGTGCTGGGATCATTGGCAATCTCTGGCCAGCCGTCGGGATTTACAACCGGAGTTCAGGGCTCTATCCACTTTGCGCAAGCGCCTCACCGCGCGGCTGTTTTCCATTGCGGTGTTTGGGCTGGTCAACCGCGGCAAGTCAGCCGTCCTGAATGCCTTAACCGGCGAGGAGCGGTTGAAGGTGGGCCCCCTCAATGGGGTCACTCAGCAGCCCCAATCCCTGCTGTGGCAGCCGGGGCCAGGGATCCCTTGGCGGGTGAGGCTGGTGGATACTCCGGGTTTGAACGAAGTGGAAGGAGAAGCCCGCGAACAGTTGGCCTGGGATGTGGCCCGCTCGGCGGATTTGATCGTGTTTGTCATCGCCACCGACCTGACCCAGTTGGAATACCAAGCTCTCTCGGAGCTGCGCACTCTATACAAGCCCATCCTGCTGGTGTTGAACAAATGCGATCTCTACTCCGAAGCGGAGTTGCAGGCCATTTGTGCCCAGATCAGCCGCCACCTAGGCTGGGTATCGCCGCAGGAGATTTTGACCGTGGCCGCTTGCCCAAAACCTCTGAAAGTCCGCACCCACTGGCCGGATGGCCGCATTACTTTGGAATGGGAACGGCCTGCACCCCAAATTGAAGCCTTGCGGGGGCGAATTCTGCAGATTTTGCAAACCGAGGCGGGATCCCTCCTGGCTTTGAATGTGTTGAAGCGGCTGGACCGGGTTCAGGCCCAGATTCTGGAAAAACAGTGGCAGCACCATGCCCCCTTTGTGGAGCAATGGGGCAGGATTTTCGCCCTTGGCAAGGGGATGGGGGTGGGCTTAGCTCCGCTGGGGTTGGATTTGCTGTTGGCCCCGCTGCTGGATGGTCTTTGGCTGCTGGGCTTGGAGATCCGGCTGCACCTGCCCCGGAGGGTCTTGTGGAAGGGGCTGTGGCGACCGCTGCTGCTCAATGGGGCTCTGCTGCTGCTGGCGGAAGGGGTGAGTTCCTGGCTGTGGGGAGGCTGGGGCAACGGCCTCTTGCCGGGTCTGGTAGCGGGGATCAGCTTGTACCGCCTGGGATCCCTGGCGCCACAGGTGCTCAGCCGGTTTGCAGCCCGAGCGTTCGGCCTGGAAGCGGGCCTTCGTGCCTTGATCGGACGGGAAAGGTTGGCTATGACAGACTGCACAGCCTCTCTGCCAAGCTCCCTGGCCTAGTTCTCAACCATTTCGGCAGCGTGGTAGGAGCTGCGCACCAATGGCCCTGAGCGCACCTGGCGAAACCCCATCTGGCGGGCTATCTGGCCCAGCTCGGCAAACTCTTCCGGAGTCCAGTAGCGTTCCACAGGGCGATGCGCCAAAGAAGGCTGCAGGTATTGCCCCAGGGTCAGACGGTCGCATCCCACCGCCAGCAGATCCCGGAAAGTTTCCAGCACTTCTGCGCGGGTTTCCCCATGCCCCAACATCAGTCCAGACTTGGTGGGTAATCCGGGATTCAGCTCCTTGACCGTTCGCAAAACCCGCAAGGACAGGTCATAGCCGGAGCTGCGCCGTACTGCCTGGGAGAGCCGTCGTACCGTTTCGATGTTGTGGTTGTAGCAAACAGGCTGGGCAGCCACCACACGGGCAATGCACTCGCGATCCCCGCGAAAGTCGGGGGTGAGCACCTCGATCTGGGTGCCGGGGCAGCGCCGCCGAATTGCCTCCATGACCTCCACAAAGCGACCGGATCCCTGGTCGGGCAGATCGTCGCGGGCCACCGAGGTGAGTACCACATAGCTGAGCCCCAGCAGCTCAACCGCCTCGGCCACTTTCTCCGGCTCTGTGGGATCCAACGGTGCGGGCCGTCCACTGGCCACCTGGCAAAAAGAGCAGGCGCGGGTACAGATCCCTCCCATCAGCAGAAATGTAGCGGTTTTTTGGCTGTAGCACTCGGCTCGATTTGGACAGCGCCCCTCCTCACAAATGGTGTGCAGGCCCCGCTGCTTGATCACCTGCTGCACCGCTGAAGTCTCGCTGGCTTTGCCGATGGAACGCTTGACCCAACTGGGAAGAGGGCTAACCGACATAGGGAGAACCGTTGCGTTAACTGGGTATCGGCAACAAGACTGCGCCCCTCTACAGCCGAAGGATGCAGCGCCTGCTCTGCCATTCTGACATGATGAAGCTCTGGGTTCCGAAAAGGGGAGGCCGAAGTCTTTGGGTCGACGGACTTCTCGGCTCGCACCAGCGGGACAAAGTCCTCCCAAAGCTCAGCCCTGTTCAGGGTTGCATGGGTCTTTCGGGGAGATTAAGCCACCTGGGGTGTGGTCAGCATTTGGTTGACGATGCGCTGCACAATCTGAAAGCCGGTCACCGCCTGCCAACCCAAGATCGCCAGGATCACCACGTTTAATAGGACATGCACATTACGCGCCCAGACCTTTTGCCCGTCTTTCATCAGCGGTGCTAGAGCCGCAGAGCTGGCCACCAAGGCCACAATGCCCAACCCAGCCAGCAGGTGAGGCCCAACAAACAGCTTGCCATTGTTCAGGTAGGTAACCCCCATGCCGCCCAGCGCCCCGAACACCATCAACACCAAGAACAGGGATCCGGCGAGGAAATGCCGCTGACCAAACTTCCCTTTGATCAGCTCCTTGCGTTCTTCTGCCGAGGCAGTGCGCACCCGTCGCGCTTGCAGACCCAGGTAAAGGGCATACAGGGCCAGCGCAAATGCCAAAATCATCAGCACAGGATGAAAGAAAGGCAAGGCCAGTTCTAGCCAGCGAGGAAGTTGAATGCTCATAGAGATCGCAGGATGGAAGAGGAAGACGCCCCCAAATTAACATGAGTTAACCTGATGCGCGGCAGTCTCCAGTCTCAGCGCAGCGGACTGGCACCCTATGGCAGGGTAACCCCCTGCGTCACTTTGTGGCTACGCAACGCTGCCGCGGCCCAGCTTTATCCCAGTCGCCAGCAAGAAAAACTCTTGCACCACTGGGGGCGGATGTGCTGAGCCCTCTACAGCGCGGCGGTGGCAGATCGCAAAACCAGCTACCAAAAGCTGGGCAGGTCTGTCAGCTACTTCGACACCGCTGACGGGAATAAGCAACTGAGCTCGCTGAAGCGTCAGAAGCGGCTAGCCGCGGTTCAGGCTATCGCGAAAGTCCGCCGGCCAGTTGAAGGCTCGCTTCTGCAGAAAGCTGCCAGCTCCCAAAGGTTCTAAAGGCCGGCAAACCCATCCAGCTGGCTCGGAGGAGAGATGGGCGTGTCAGGACAGGGATCCCACCGGCGCGAGATATTTTCCGTCTATGAGAAAGATGCCATTGGCAAACTGCACACTGTAGGTGCCCAACAGCCGCCGCTGCAGGATCACCCCTTGTTCGTGCAAGCGGATCAAATGGGCCGGGCGCAACATCGGCATTGGGTCAGCCGTTTTTAGGTAAGGAGGCATCTCCACCACTTGAACCGTTGCCCCCACCGGCAGTAAACCCTGGGCTTCAGACATAACGGGAGTCCATGTGGCAAGTGTCTCTAGCTTAGCTGAACGTAGGACGATGTATGCCCAAAACCGAACCCGAGCAGGATGACAGCATTAGGGCAGATCCCAGAGGAGCCGAACAGATTGGATCCCCGAAGAATTGTTGTAAGATTTTTATCAAGCACGAGGATTCAACGAGATAAAAAGGTAACATCTTGCAAGGTGAGTTGGTTTTTCCCACAAAGAAAAAGCAGTCGGCCTTTCGGGGTGCTGCCAACTGATCGCCAATTTGCTACCATACCATGAACTCTTGGTACCCATTTTTTGTGTCCTTGGATACGGAAACCTCATTTGCCGAGGCAATTTAGGGGTTCTCTTGTCCTGGAGCTGTGGGCGCAGGGCTTAGCAAGCTCGCCTTCGGCCTACGCACCAGCCAGATCTTTGCCGAAATTCTGTAGAAGTGTTAAGAATAGTTACATTGGTTTGCTATCTTCTCAGTTTTCATACTCGTCCTTACTTCAGCGCTGCGAAACGACCATGCTAGATCCCATTCCCCCCCCAGCCCTTGAGGAATATCTATTGGAAACGGGCATTATCGACCGTTCTCAACTGAGCCTGGCCAAGAAGCTGCAGCATCGCCAGCAAGGGCCGTTGCTGATGATCCTTTTGGAGTTGAGTTTCATCGATCTGGAGCAGCTCAGCCGCCTTTTGGATTTGGGCCGCGCCTACCCTTTTGATCATGCTGCAAACGCTGGATAGTCTTCAGCCCAACTGGCAACAGGCTCTGGCTCGGTGGTTCGCTGCTGAGCAGGGATCCCTGCTGCTGAAAAGCTGTGGGGGCCAGGATCTGGCGAAGCTGCGCAGTGTTTTGCAACAGATCTGTTCTCCTGTCCAGTCTGTTACGTTGCTAACAGAAGACTTGGAGGTGGTGGCCGGCCCATTGACGCTCCAAAGCTGGGATCCTCAAGCGACGGGCCATTTTGCCCACCTTTATCTGGAGCGTTCCGCCTCTAGCTCACACATGAGTCGTTTGGCGGCTGTTGTTGCTCGGTTGCGCGCTCCCGACGGGTGTCCTTGGGATCGGGCCCAAACTCCAGAGTCTCTTACCCCCTACATTCTTGAAGAAGCGTATGAGACGGTAGCTGCCATTCGAGCCGGGGATCCGGCAGCAATTGCCGAAGAGCTGGGGGATTTGTTGTTGCAGGTGGTGTTGCAGTCTCAGATCTTTGCCGAGCAGAACCACTTTGATCTGGAAGCTGTGGCTGCGGGAATTGCCGATAAGCTCATCCGCCGTCACCCCCATGTGTTTGGGGATGCTGTGATGGCAGATCTTCCGGAGTTGCACCGCTCTTGGGAACAGATCAAGCAAGGGGAGCGACCGGATCAAAGCCTTGGCCAAAAACTGCTGCACTATGCCCAAAGTTTGCCTCCCCTAATGGCTGCCCTGAAAATTTCCTGCAAAGTGGTGGGGGCAGGGTTTGAGTGGCCAACGGTGGAGGGGATCTGGGCCAAGATCCGCGAGGAAGAAGCCGAGCTGCGTCGAGAATTGGAGAGGGATCCCCCCGATCCAACTCGGCAGGAAGCCGAACTGGGGGATCTGCTTTTTGCCCTGGTCAACTTGGGCCGTTGGTATGGTTTGGATGCTGCCCAAGCTCTAACCCAAACCAACCTGCGCTTTGCTCGCCGTTTTTTGCGCATGGAAGAGCTGGCTCAGGAACCAGCGGGATCCCTGCCCGGCGATGGCATAAGCTCCCTTCTGAAAGGACGCAGTTTCCAGGAGCTGGAAGTCCTCTGGCAACAGGCCAAGCAAGAGTATCCCTAGTTTCGTTTCTGGATGTGGGGTTGAGCCGGTGCCAGCTCTGAGGGGGTATCCGCCCACACAGTCTTGGGGCAAGTTCTCTTTGTAGGGTAGGAGCTGTTCTGAGCACCTGTCTCTATGTCGGCTATGTCTCCAGTTTCTTCCTTTGAGCAAGCTGGGATCCCTTGTCTGGATTTGACCCCCTTTCGGGAGGGCACGGATCCGCTAGGGGTTGCAAAGGCTTTTGGGGCAGCCTTGGAGGAGGTGGGGTTTGTGGTGATCACAGGGCATGGGATCCCGGAGGCCATCATACAAACAGCCTACGAGAGAGCGAGGGCTTTCTTCGACCTGCCGCTGGAACAAAAAATGGAGGTGGTGACTCCGGATCGCGTCAAAAACCAGGGATACCTGCCGATTGGCATCGAAAGTGTAGCCGCTACCCGTGGGGCAGAGGTTCCCTACGATCTCTGTGAGGCGCTGGTGTTCAATGACCTGTTTCGGGAAGATCCACAACGGCCCCAAGCAGGGGTGGATCCGGATTCGGGCAACCTTTGGCCCACCCATCCAGCAGGACTGCGGGCTGCTCTTCTGGCTTATGATGCGGCTCTGCTTCAGCTCACCCAAACCTTGATGCGCATGGGCGCGTTGGCTTTGGATCTGCCGGAAACCTATTTTCTGCCTTTTATGGAGGGGAAAGGGGGAGTGCTGCGGGCTGTGCATTATCCTGAACAGGAGGTGGAGCCCATCCCGGGACAGCTACGCTATGGGGCTCACTCCGACTACGGTGGCTTCACGATTCTGCGACAGGATGGGGCGCCGGGAGGGCTGCAGGTGTACTCCAAAGCAGGAGAGTGGATTGATGTGCAGGCTGTTCCCAACGCCTTTGTCATCAACGTTGGCGATCTGCTATCCCGTTGGACCAATGACCGTTGGCGCTCCACGTTGCACCGCGTGGTCAATCCACCCCGATCGGCTTTCGGTTCCAGTCGCCGCCTGTCTTTGGTTTACTTTACAGCTCCTCGGGACGATGCTTGGATCGAATGCCTGCCCACATGCCAGAATGCAGCAAATCCCCCTCGCTATGCTCCTGTACAGGCTGGGGAGTACATCCGCTCTAAGCTGGAGGTTTCGATGATTGGGAAGGCAGGGCAAAGCTCTCGGAGATCTCAAACTCGGGATCCCTGAAGTCTAGAGATCTCGGGCAGACGATGCAACCGCTTCTTGGCTTTGATCTGGGAGCAGTTTGGGTTGCCTGATCTCGGTGCTCCTTTGCCTGTGATAAAACTCCTTGCCCGTCATTTGGCCTGTGCAAATTCAGATCCGCCATCTCATCGAATATCGCTACAGTCGTCCAGTCCAACTGGAGCCCCATACGGTGCGATTGCGACCGCGCTGCGACGGGATCCAAACTCTCCTGGCTTTTGAGTTGCAGGTGGATCCGCAGCCGGTGGGCCAATCGGCGCTGGTGGACCTGGAGGGCAACGCGGCGGTTCGGCTCTGGTTTGGGGATCCCACCGAGCATTTGCGCATTCAAACTCAGGCCACGGTGCTCACCCTGCGGCAGAATCCCTTCGACTACCTGCTCTGCGATTGGGCCACCCATCTCCCCATCGACTATCCCAGCACGCTGGCAGCCCAATTACAGCCTTATCTGACGGCTCAGGCGGATCCCGGCATCCAGGCCTTGGCCTGGGAGCTATGGGATCACGTGCAGGGGGAAACGACAGCTTTTCTGCCGGCGCTGAACCAGCGCATCTATTCAGAATGCCGCCACATCTTGCGGGAAAAGGGGGATCCCTGGCCTGCCGGCTTGACCTGGCATCGCAAAACCGGAGCCTGCCGCGATTTGGCCCTGGTGTTCATGGAGGTCTGCCGTACGGTAGGCTTGGCCGCGCGCTTTGTCAGTGGCTACCAGGTCAGCCCCTCACGGCCTTCGGGGGAGAGCATGGGCGGAGAACCCCCAGAGCCTGGGCGCCGTCATCTGCACGCTTGGGCGGAGGTGTACTTGCCGGGGGCCGGTTGGCGGGGCTTTGATCCCACCCAGGGGTTGGCCGTGGCCGATGGTCATGTGGCTTTGGCGGCCAGCGCTTACCCCAGAGATGCCGCTCCCATTTACGGCCATTGGCTGGGCAAGGGCGTTCACAGCAGTATGAGCTACACCATCCACATCCAGGCGGGATCTTCTGCGCAAAGCCAAGCCCAGCTTTCTGCAGACAGCCTGAGCACTTCACCAAAAGTGCGGAGCTGAAGCCGTAGAGCTTCAACTTGGCCGGATCCCAAAGCGAAAATTTGAGATAGCATAGCCTAGCCAAGATCTAGAGAATCTGCCGAGGGATCCCGTTGACCCAGTCTATTGATGTCCCCACCAGCGTTGATACGTTTTTGCAGGAGTTGGCCGCCATTCAGCAAGTTGGGCCGAAGCGAGTGGCCATCCTGGGCAGCCGTCATGTGCCCATTACCCATCAGTATTTGATCGAGACCCTCAGTTATGCCCTGGCCCTTACCGGCAATCAGATCCTCACCTCTGGGGCCATTGGCACCAACTTGGCCGTCATTCGGGGGGCGATGCGGGCGGACATGAAGTCCTTGACGGTGATCTTGCCGCAGAGTTTGGAGCGACAGCCGGCAGAGTCGCGGGCCAGCCTGGAGCAGGTGCTGCATCTGGTGGAGCATCCGGAAAACGACCATCTTCCCTTGGCGGAGGCCAGCCGCCTGTGCAACCTGGAGATCATCGGCAAGTGCCAGCAGTTGATCTGCTTTGTTTTCCACGACAGCGTCACGCTGCTGGATGCCTGCAAGCATGCTGAGGAACAACACAAGTTGGTCACTCTCTTCTATTTCGACTGATTTGCCCTTCTACTTTCTTCCTCGGTATTGAGCTTGCGGCAGGGGGAAGTGTTCTTGTAGCCAGGCTTCAGCTTCTGCCGGGGTGGTGAGTTCGCCGTTCAGGGTGAGGCAACGCAGTTGCTCCAAAATGGCTTGGAAGGGGCGACCTGGCTTATAACCCAGACGACGCAGATCGTGGCCGTTGAGCAGCGGCTTCACCCAGTACCACTCCTGCAAATAGCGCCAGATCAGCCGCCGGGCCGGCTTGGGGGCGATCCCAGCCACCAAAATCACCGCCGGGATCCGCAGCCCCTGCAGCAGTTGCACCACCTGGGCCGGAGAAAGGGTGCCGGGATCCAGTTGGGCCAACAGGGTTTGGTAATAGGAGGAATGGCTGAGGCGTTCGATGCCTGCTTGGGTGAGGTGGAGTTGGCTGGCCACCTGGGGGGCTTGGGGTAGGGTGAGGAGGAGAGCCTCTAGGCGCAGTTGCCAGATCTCCTGGGATCCCAGCTCAGGATAGCGGCGGCGAAAGTGATAAGCCCAGCGGCCCACCCGTTGCAACCGCCGGCACAGGGAGGGATCCCACTCCAGGTCGGGGTGAATACAGCGCAAAGCTCCCCATTCTGCCAGCCGCTCAAAGGCTTGGGGCCAATCGCGGGCTCCGAGAATATAGGCCAGCTCCTGCTTGAGGCGATCCCCGCCGACGGCATCGTGCAGACCACTGGCCACGGCAGCGCGGATCCATTTTTCTGTGGTCGAGTCCAGGGCGAAGCCCAAGCGCACCGCAAAGCGCACCGCCCGATAAATGCGGGTGGGATCCTCGATGAAGCTGTTGGGGTGTAATGCCCGGATGATCCCCTGTTGCAGATCCGCTTGTCCGCCGAAAAAATCCAGCACCTGTCCTCGCTGGGGGCCGTTGAGGCGCAAGGCCAAGGCGTTGATGGAAAAATCCCGCCGATAGAGGTCTTGCTGAATGGATCCCATGGCCACTTCGGGGGGAGAGGCCGGGTAGGGATAAAACTCCGTGCGGGCGCTGGCGATATCCACACAAAAGCCTCCTGGCCAGATCAAGGCCGCCGTTTGGAATTTGCCGTGGATCTCCAGCCGCGCTTCCGGGAAGTGCTGTTTGAGCGCTTGTCCCAAAATCAAGCCCCAGCCCGGGGGATCCGTCCCATCCAGGGCCGGAGAGTAGGGCCCATCCACCACCAAGTCCAGATCCAGCCGCTCCAGGTTGGGTGAGGGCTGCCGTCCCCACCGGTGCAGCAGCAGATCCCGCACCGTTCCCCCCACCAGATACAACCTCAGGCCCTTCTCATCGGCGATGTGGGCGGCCTGCTCCAGCAACTGTCGATGCCGCTCCGACAGGGCCGCGAAGGTGAGATCCAAAGGGCAGGAAAGGGTGGGCAAAGCCAACTGCGGTGAGAGGGCCGGCAACTCGTGTAGGTGCCGCAACACATCGGTGCGAGTTACAATGCCCACCAACTGTCCATCCTGGAGAACCGGCAGGCGGCCAATATCCCACTGCACCATCAACCGCTGAATCTCCGCCAAGGGGGTGTCGGGGGAGAGGGTTTTCACGTCGGTGGTCATGTAGCCCTTGACGGGGGCATGGCCAAACCCGTGATGCAGGGCGATATCGATATCCCGCCGCGAGATCACCCCCACCAGGCGACCTTGAGCGTCCACCACCACCAGGCCGGAATGGCCGTAGCGCAGCAGCACCCGCTGGGCCTCGTCGATGGTGATCTCCGGTCGGATGGTGCGCACCGGAGCCGACATCAAATCTTTGGCCGTCACCGGGGGCGGGATCCGCTCTTGGACAGCCTG
>NZ_JANSHS010000301.1:0-5354 GCF_047461695.1 Synechococcus sp. R6-7 | reverse complement strand
CTGCAGCGATTGCATCCTGCTCGTTGCCAATCGGCAGCTCAACCCTGGCAGGGCAAGAAGCTACGAGGAAAAACGAGTGACGGCAGGTTGGAACGAGTACCTCAATCGACAGGGCGACCCCGGTACATCAGTCGGTACTTCACCTGCGGGGTCAAGTCTTTTTGCCCTGGATCCCCTTCCGCGGTGATGGGTTGTGGAGGGGCGGTGGGAGAGTGGGCGCTCGGCTGCGGGGGAGGGGTGGAAGAAGATGTACGGCTGA
Organism: Synechococcus sp. R6-7; assembly: GCF_047461695.1. Classification (NCBI taxonomy): domain Bacteria; kingdom Bacillati; phylum Cyanobacteriota; class Cyanophyceae; order Synechococcales; family Synechococcaceae; genus Synechococcus; species Synechococcus sp. R6-7. The sequence continues at coordinate 5,095 of NZ_JANSHS010000301.1, read as the reverse complement.
CCTCCGCCGGCCATAAGCCCGCTTGCTTCAGAGCCCTGTGGAGCGCCTCCGCGTCAATAGGCAAAAACCACCTGGCAGCCTCGTAAATTCGTTCGAGGGAGTGGAGAAGGTCGCCGGCCTCCGCCAAGCCAGGGATCACATCTGCTGCCCCCTGGTAGATTGCCCAGCGCCGCTCTGCGGGCTCGATGTGGCGGCGGGGGTGATGAGTCAGGATAACAGGGATGTTGGGCAGCTTGCTTTGACACTCTCGACAAAAGGCATAGGGGTTAAACAGCCCCGTCGTCATGTCCACCACCATCAGATCCAAATCCAGAGGCTGACTTGCTGCCACCTCCAGCAGATCTTCACGTGGGGAAATCGGCACCACAGAGTGCCCCTGAGACTCCAGCGCCAACTTCCAGAGATGAATTTGCGAGGGCTGGCCCTGAGCTAGCAGTATGGTTTTGCTCACCGTAGATGGAGATATGCGAGTAGAAGGAAAGGCAAAGGCTTGCACCACTTAATAATCCGTCGTACGCCAGAATCTTGTGCGGGGCGTAATGTAGCATTCTTAGGGGAAGCAAATGGTAACCGGATATACAGACATACAAGTGTTGCGGTTTAAGCCCGACGCTCCATACCCTTAAACCTGGATCCCCAGCAGCCGACAGCCAATTTCTGGGTGCGGCCTGTCCAATGGCCTCAATGTTTCTCCTGCTCAACCCAATCCGGGATCCCTTCTTTCTCACTTTCCAATTCAGCTTGCAGGGCCTGCAACTCTTCTGGGGAGAGGGAGCGGAGCCTCTCTTGAATCTGCTGGGTCTCGAAGCTGGCCCATTGAGCCTTCAGGGTCATTTCCCCACGCAGCACCCGCTTCAGGTAGCCAAAAGTCCACCCCAAGCAGGCCAATAGAAGCACCACGCTCGATATCTGCTGCGCGGCCCCCGTATCCAAGCCCGCCCAAAGCAGCAGGCCGTAGAGGATCCCTCCCCCCAGCAGCAGGGCCAAGCCTATGCCAAGAACGTCCAATCTGCGCATGGCTCAGTGGATCGACAAACGGCTGACCTTACAGCGACCGAGGCTTGGGCCGAAACGTCATGAAGGGAGCCAAGAGCACCATGCCGGGAAAGAAAAACAAGACCAAGAAAAACATCAGCACCTTTTCCCAAGCACTGCCTGAAGTCCAGCGTTTGTCCACGTACAGCAGAGACAACAGAGGCAGCACCAGCAAATAGAGAACAGCCAAACCGGCATAAGTTAACCCAATCAACGATGTAGTAGAAGCCATGTCGAGTGCGCTCCGCAGCTAGACCTATGTCCAACAAATCTAACAGGATTGTAAAGGGATTTGTCAGCTTGGGGGAGTTCGTAACTCAGCCAACTGACCACAAACTGACTACAAGCTGGTGCTGATCGCCCCAACGGGGCAGGTGGCAACACACTGTTCGCACATGACACAGCGGTTGCGAGAGAACTCCAGCTTCCAGCTGGGAGCAGAAATCTTCAGGGCCTCGGTTGGGCAAACTCCCGTACACAATCCACAGTCCACGCACAAGTCTGGGTCGATTTGAATTTCCTTGGCCCGTTCAGTCACCTCAATGCCCAAAGACTGTACCCATTCCAATCCTGCTTCCACCTGGTCGATATCCCCTGACAGCTCCACCACCAAAGTGCCCACTTCGTTGGGGGCTACCCTGGCGCGCACGATATTGGCAGCCACATCGAAGTCTTTGGCCAACCGATAGGTGAGAGGCACATTCACCAAATGGCGGGGGAAAATGAGGGTGACTCGTTTGCGCACGGATCTTGCACGGATCTTGAGTGTTTTGAGTGCAGCAACTTCCTTCAGTATGGCAGGCTTGTGAGGTTCAGTTTGGCCGTGAATGCAGCTCACTTCCACCCTCCACAGGACACCCAAGGCGAACCCCACAGCGGTAGGGCGGGGCTTTGAACCCAGTTTTTCGGTGAGCTCAGCTTCTTGGGAAGATCACCAGAGGCAGCGCGTGAGACAACGGCGCCATTATCAGCGTGCCCCTCTCACCAAAAGCTATCTGTGGAAGCCGACCCAGAGCCTGCCACAATAGGATGGAGAGCGTCCCCGATCCCTATGAACCCATCTTTTGCTCAGCCCCGTCTCAACTCAGAGCAGTACCGCCAGATGCTGGTGCGGGATGGCGAACGTCGCTTCCGCGAGTGGCACACTGCCTTCCTCAAGTACCAACGGCAGTTTTTGCAGGAGATGAAGCAACTGCGTCTCCAGGGTTCTTTGCATCGCTGAATGGTTAATGCCCACCGTCCCCACCTTGCACCCGCTGCCAGTCTTTTCCAAGCCCGATCCCTCCCCAGGGCCTACGGCCCGCCAAGACGAAGGGCAAGAAACCTTGGAATTGTTGGAGTGGCCCCGCCTCTGTCAACACTTGGCCACCTTTGCGGCCACACCCTTGGGCCGCCGCGCCTGCTTGGAGCTGGATCCCTGGCAGAGCCGCGCCGATAGCGAAGCCTACCTTGAGCAGACGGAAGAGGCGATTCGCCTCGATCGCACACAGGCCGGGGGACTTTCTATGGCAGGGATCCACAACTTGCTGCCGGCTTTGGAACGGGCCGAACGGGGGGGGATCCTGAGCGGGGAAGAGCTGGTGCAGATCGCTACAACTCTGGGGGCAGCCCGCCGCATTCGTCGTCTGATCGATGATCATGACCATCTGCCCCACCTGCAGGCCTGGGTGAGCAACCTGCGCACCTACCCGGAGCTGGAGCAGGAGATCTTCCGCTGCCTGGAGGAGCATGGTGAGGTGCGGGACAGCGCCAGCCCTACCCTTGCGGATCTGCGCCAGCAGCAGCGGCGGCAACGCAGCCAGATCCAAGAGCAGCTGCAACAATTGATGAGCCAGTATCCCCAGGCGCTGCAGGATACCCTGATTGGCCAGCGGCAGGGGCGGTTTGTCCTGATGGTGAAGGCCACCCATCGGGATCTCATCCGCGGCCTTGTGCACGACAGCTCTGCCAGTGGAGCCACCCTCTATGTGGAGCCCTACGCTGTGGTGGAACTGGGCAACCGCTGGCGAGAAACCCAAGCTCAGATTCAGGCGGAGGAAGAGCGGATCTTGGCCGCGCTCTCGGCTCAGGTGGCAGCCGTGGCCACCGATCTGGAGCATCTGCAGGGGGTGATGGTGGGGTTGGATGTGGCTCTGGCTCGGGGTCGCTACAGCCTCTGGCTGGACGGCAATCGTCCCCAGTTTGTCTCGGCAGGATTGCGCCTGCGTCAGGCCAAGCACCCTCTGCTGCTCTGGCAGTCCCGCGCCGCCGCCCCTTCGGAGGGTCAAGGTTCTGCCGTTGTCCCCATCGACTTCACCCTCGCGGACTCCATTCGTGTCGTGGTTATCACCGGCCCCAACACCGGCGGCAAAACCGTTGCCTTGAAAACCCTGGGCCTGCTGGTGCTCATGGCCAAGGCGGGGATCTTCCTGCCGGCTCAGGATCCGCCCCAGCTGCCTTGGTTCGACGGGGTTTACGCCGACATTGGGGACGAGCAGTCGCTGCAACAAAATCTCTCCACCTTTTCGGGGCACATCCGCCGCATCAGCCGCATCGTGCAGGCCCTGCAGTCTGCTCCGGAGCCGGCCCTTGTCCTGTTGGATGAGGTGGGGGCGGGCACGGATCCCACCGAAGGAGCTGCCCTGGCGGCTGGGCTATTGGAGTACCTCTCGGAAAGGGCACTGCTCACCCTGGCTACCACCCACTACGGCGAGCTAAAGGCCCTGAAATACCAACATCCCGGCTTTGAAAATGCCTCAGTGGAGTTCGACGAGGTCACCCTGGCCCCCACCTATCGCCTCTTGTGGGGGATCCCAGGCCGCTCCAACGCCTTGGCCATTGCCCAACGGCTGCAGTTGGATCCAGAGATTCTGCGGCGGGCCCAGCGGCACCTGCAAGGGGAAAGCCAGGTGGATAGGGTCATTGCCGGCCTGGAAGCGCAGCGGGCTCAATTGGAAGAGCGGGCGGCCCAGGTGGGATCCCTGCATCGAGAGCTGGAGAGCCTACATCAACAAATGCAGCAGCGCAGCCGCCAAATCGCCGAGCGAGAAGCCCGGCTGGAGCAGAAGCAAAACCAAGAACTGCAAGCCCTGTTGGCTGCTGCCCGTCAGGAAGTGGCTGCCGCCATCCGCAAATTGCAGCAGGGAGAGGATCCCCAACGCATTACTGCCGAGCTGGCGCAAATCCAGCAGCGCTACTCTCTCCCACCGCCGCCTGTGGATATGGAGTTTGTGCCAGAGGTGGGAGATCGGGTGCGGCTGAGAGGCTTGGGGCAGACGGGAGAGGTGATCGCCATCGAAGGAGATGTATATGTGGTGCGCAGCGGCATCCTCAAATTCACAGTGCCACGGGGGCAGTTGGATCCCATCGATGAACACCAGGCCAAGCAGCGCCAACGCCCCAAAGCCCCACCTCCCTCCCCTGCAGCCACCGCTCCCCTGAACCTGCGCACCAGCCAGAACACCCTCGATCTGAGGGGGAAAACCGTTGCTGATGCTGAGGCCATTCTGGAACAGCACTTTGCCCAAGCTCCTCCCGGCCCGGTTTGGATCATCCACGGCCACGGCACAGGGCGCCTGAAAGCCGGCGTCCAGGCTTATCTCCAAAATCACCCGCGCGTTCAGCGTTTTTCAGCCGCTGATCCCGAAGACGGCGGTACTGGAGTGACCGTGGCTCATTTACAGTGAGGCTTGTACAGTGAGGCTTGCCAGTGCCAGAAGGGAGTAGGGGTGGTCGCGTTGGCATTCTCGAGTCGGAGACCGGACAAGTGCCGGGCAATGTCTCAAGCTTGACTGTGGAGCACTGCCGCTGCTGAGCTGACGGGCTGGGATCCCTTCTGTTGCCGCTGGCTTTGCCAGAGCCAGTAGCCCCGCACCAGTTGGCTATCCCCAATGAGCTTCAACATCACCGCCACCGTTGCACCTGTCCAACTGAGAGGCCCAAAGGCGGCGCCTGCTGCTGCCAACAGCGCCAACCCAGAAAGATTTAGCCCCAAGCCTTGCACCCACATCCACAAGACAGTCTCGCGCTGTAAACTACCCGGCTCCGACCCCTAAGCGGTACGGAGCGGGCTTTCAGTAGC
>NZ_JANSHS010000300.1:0-6669 GCF_047461695.1 Synechococcus sp. R6-7 | reverse complement strand
GCGAAGCAGTCAGGGTCGGGTAGTTTACATGACCTATTTCCGAGAGCTGGACAAATCTTGGTACCTGACTCAAGCGGGCTTGGCGGAGTACCTCGATACCCTCAGCGAACTCACGGAACGCTTGGAAGGTTTGCAGTCTTTTGCCAATCTCTGTGAACAGGCCAATCAGAAGAATCCGTATCAACTGATCCCTTCTGAACCGGAAGGTCTGTATTTGCTTGCCTTCGAGTGAGATGCTGCCAAACTGGTTGATTGTCGCGCCTTTCCCCTGCCATCGAATCCATCAGCAGCCGCAGCGCAAAACTCCTGCTACCCTGGTTGAATGATGGTTTCGTTCCTGGTTGAGGTAGAGGGGAATTTGACAGATGAGCAGGTGCGGGAGGGATTCCACGCCCTCTCTGACCCGATTCGCCTGCGCGTGCTGCAACTGCTGCAGGGGCGTGAGTTGTGTGTTTGTGATCTCTGCGAGGAGCTGAAGGTGAGCCAATCCAAGCTCTCGTTTCACCTAAAAACCCTGCGGGATGCGAAATTGGTCAATGCTCGCCAGCAGGGGCGCTGGATTTACTACAGCCTCAACCCACCCGGTTTTCAGCTCCTGCAGCATTTTTTGGATAGATTGGGGCAAGCTGGCCCTGTCAAGGCCGCAGTTCCCTGTGTGGAAGACCTCTAAGGCGAGCAGGGATCCCAAAATGTCCCTAGAAAAACTGTCGGATCCCGCCCTTGTACATTCCGAAGACGGGCTTGCTGCAACACAAGAAATTACAGATGTGAATGGTGTTCCCTGCTGGCAACCCCAGGGATCCCGGCGGGTCAACTCGGAGAAAATGAGGATCCCATCTCCTAAAATCCATCAAAGTTCCCTGACACCAGCTCCCCTGTTGCTTAGTTAGGATTGATACAAGAGAGGTGGGAACAACATGATACGTGAACAGCGAGAAGAGTTGGAACGCATCCACCGAGCACACCTGTGGAATCGCCTCAAGGAGCGGGTGAAACGCGCCCAGTTGAATCCATCTCTGCTGGCTTTGCTGGCACGAGAGGCTTTTGAGTTGGGCTTTCCCCTTCCCTCTTTATCTGACCAACCCCAGGTCAATTCCCCTGCTGAGCAGCCCCAAGATGGAAGTCATCATCGCCGCACAAGGCCTCCGGCCCGCTGGCGCGAACGGTGAGTCCACCCTCTCTTCTGGCCGAGAAAGCGGGCAGCCACGATCATAGGAGAATTTCTCTCCAGAGACTCTCAAAGCAGCTAGTCTAGGCAATGATTTTGAATAAATCAGAGCCCATGATGAACACCGCCGAAGCCCTTCAGATTCTCAACCTTCCGCCGGACGCAACCGAGCGGCAGATCCGGGGGCGACTGTTTCAGGAATACCAAACCCTCAGTACTGCCCTCGCAGAACTGGAGGACGAGCGACAAAGACCCTTGCTAGAGGCGCAACTGGCGCGGCTGAATGAGGCGCGGGATGTATTGCTTAGCGGGGGATCCCAGGCTGAGAAGGGTTTGTCTTGGGTCAGCCCAGAGGACTTGCCCCCCCAGGTGATTGTGCTGCTCTACCAAGCCAATGGGCAGGAGGGAATCTGCACGCGCCAGGTTGGGGGTCAAGATATCGTCATTGCTTTCGAGAGCTCGTTTGCGGCAAGAAAATATGCGCAGCGGTTGGCTCAACAGGGACTGCCCAAGCCCGTGGCAGAACGCTTTGACACGCAGGAGATCGTCGATTTTTGCCGCAGCGGAGGGTATGGGTTGATGGTGGTTCCGGCCAGCGAAACGCTGGAGCCCCTACAAGAAAGCACGGAAGCTGCCCGTGATTGGCAGGGCAGGTCTTGATGCCGTTTGGCCTCGATCCACTTGCGTTAAGGGTGCCCTCGATGATTAGTGTGGAACCGATCTCTGTGGACGAGTTTCGCCAGCTCATGGCCGCCGATCTGGACGCTTGCTGCGAGGCCTTTGATTTGCGGGCGGAGTACCTGCGTCTGCAGCAACAGCGGCTACGCTCCTGGGGCATGCTGGCCTTTGGTTTGATAGCAATAGCCTTGGTCATCTTCTTGGGGATGCGGGATCCCGGCTCTTGGGTGTCCTATACCGCGGCTGCCGGGATCCTACTGCTGCTCCTGTTGGGGATCCTGAGAGTCAGCCTGCGCTTGGGAAAAAGCCTGCATCGCATCCGCCAGCGTTGGCAGGAGGCCCACCTGCTCAACAGCACCCCTGAGATGATGAAGTTTGCCACCGATCTGGCCCGCAAGGTAAAAGACTACAACCACTGGGTCAACGAGCTCCAACAATCCCTGCAGGGGGGGCAGCATTGGCGGGATTTTCGGCAACTCAGTGAGGCTGAGCAAAAGTACATCCAGTCGCTGTTTTTGCAGGTGCGGGCCCAACTGGTGATGGCCCTACAGGTGTGCCGAGCTTTGATCGAGGATCCACAAGCCTCTGTGGCTCAGTATCTCAACCAAATGGTTGCCCGGGATCAGCAACTGCTGGAGCAGTTTACCGCCAAAAACCTGACCGCCAACCGCTACGTGACCTTGGCTCGCCAGCTATCTGTGCTGGAGGAAGATTTGCAAGCCCAGCTCAGAGCCTTGGGATCCCGATGATACCCTGTTAGAGGTGTCCAGCAGCGTATTCATGGGCAGTAGAGGCACTCGAAAATTGTACGGCCTGTTGCTTGCCGGCGGACTGGGCTTGCTGGGATGCGGGGATCCGAATGTACCTCTGACCCAACCGCCCCCCGATGCTTTTCGGGTTAGCACCCCACGGCCACCGCGCCTAGATCTGTACCCCACCCCACCACCCACGCCAACTCCTACGCCGACACCACCCCCCAGCTTGCTGGAGCTCACAGCCCGTTGGTTGGGGATCCCTTGGCCGCCCCAAGAGACCAGCCTGGTGAGATTGAGCGCCCGTTTCCTGGAGATCCCCCTACCTCCCAAGCCCCGCCGCTCCGCCAGCCCCTCACCTCAGCCTTCCCCCAGTTCGGAAAGAGAAGAGAGAAAGCAGCAAGGCCGCGAAACCTAGTCCGCACCCCTGGCCTCTGGAGATCTAGGCGCCCGCAGTCACCGGCTCCGTTTCTCGAACGCGCAGCTTTTCACAGGGGATGGTATCCGCCAGAATAGAGCTGGCCATCATACCCGTGTGAATCTCTAGCTTGGCTCCAGGCACCGCTTCAAAGAGCAGCCGCTGGCCTGGAAAGACCACCCGCTCAAAGTACCAGTTTTCGATATTCGTGATGCGAACCACCTGAATGGAGCTGGTCGCATTGATGTAGCTACAGGTTATTCGCTCTGCTCGTTTTTTATCGGGGATTGCATCGAGTGTTTGCATAATTCAGATTACCAGCCCACGTTGCTCAGCCTACCATCTACCCTAACACCGTCTGGGGATCACTGCGGTAGTCTGCGATACGGCGATCCCAACTGGCAGAAATCAATCCTGGAAAAAATAACTTCTGTATTTTACCTTACTGTTTCGATTTCCAAGAGGGTTCTGCAATTCGAGGAAGATTTGAATTAGGATTTTTCCCCAATATGGGACAATTTCTCATAGAAAATCTCCGCAGAGTAGTAGTCAAGACTACACTTTTAAGCTGCCTTGGAGTTTGGGGATCAAGGCTCTTGGATCCTCGATCCCGTCGTCGGCTGCGGCGAGGATTGGCCGGGATCCCAGTTCAGGCCCTCCACCCGCAGCTCCAGAGCCCCCGACTGGCGCACCGGATTGTACTGCAGGCTGAAGCCATAGGTGCGGCGGTCGTAGCCCAGGCGATAGACGACATCCACCTGCTGGCCTGACTGCAAATCTACCGTTGTCTCTGCCCCTACCCGCAGCGGGCCGTACAGTTGTTGCAAAAAGCCCAGGACGAGCTGTTCCCGCGTGGTGATGCGGTCAAACAAAAATGGCGAGGCTCCGGCCAAAAAACCGTTGGAGTAGGTCACCCTCAGGTTGGTGTAGTCGAAGGTATCGGCCACAAAAGCCCCAATCACCGCATCGATACCAATGCTGCCGGCAGTATAGCTCTGGGCTCGGCCATTGGAGTAAAAAGACTGGCTGCTGCTCACACCGGTGCTGAGCCAGATCCCTTGCTCGATGGGCAGAGCGGAAAAGCGGGGTGGGGGATCCGCCGCCGTCTTGGGAGGGCTCCAGAGGGGAAAGGAGCGATTCAAGGTTGCCCCCAGTTGCAGGCGGGAGAGCTGAGTGCGGTCGGTGGTGTTGGCCAAGGCCAACTCCGGCTCTGTGTCGATTTCATCCGGCTGCCCCAAGGCATCAATGTAGTCGACGGCTATGCGGTAGCTGAGATCCAAGCCGGTATTCCCTAGGCGCAGGGTGGGGGAGCGGTAGCTGGCACCGAGGCGGTTTTCCACAATTTGAAACCTCAGGCGACCGCTGAAGAAGCGTTCCCGATAGGCGTAGGTGTAGGCGACTTCTCCGCCATCGCCGGTGGTGATGCGGTGTTCGACCTGGGCTCGCAAGCGCTGAGCAAACTCCTGGAAGACGATCCCCCGCAGCTCGGCAAACAGCGAGGTTTGAGCGTTGGCTTCCGGTTGCCGCCAACGAAAATCGGCCCGCAGCCCGATCCCATCCAAAAGGCCCTGCTCACTGCCCCAAAGACGTTGTGGATACAGTTGCGGGGAGAGCACCAAGCTCACATTGGGATCCCGCAGCAGCTCGATGTTGGACTGGAGGATCAAGCCGCGCCGCAATTCTTCCCTGTCGAAATCATCGTAGAAGATGCTGACCGGAGGCTGACGGTTTAATGAGTCGAAGCGCAACCGAATGGGCAGGGGCAGAAACAAGACCTGGTCGAAGGCCAGTTGGCCGGCCTCGGCAATCAAAAGGCTGGAGCCATCGGCTTGCAGGGTGGAGGTCACCCGTGGGCTACGAATCTCCAACTCCGGCGGATCCAGCGGGTCGTTGGTCAGCCGCACCTGTTCTCCTTCCCAGGTGGTGGCATCGAAGCGGATGCGAACGGCACGAAAGCGCACCAGCCGCTGCGGAGAGAGGGCGGCTGCCGGGGATCCACTGGCCTGCAACTGGCCAATATCCACCTGCCCGAAGGCCTCTTCCAAAAACCCCCGCTCCTGCTCAAAGTCGTACTCCAGCCGGGATCCCTGAATGCGCTGCCGATCCAGTTGAATAGAAACATTGCCCTCGGCCACAGCCCGCCGCTGTCGCAGCTCAATGCGCAGGCGATCCGCCCGCAACACAGAGCGGCCCAGCCGCATCTCCACATTGCCTTCTGCTTGGAAGACTTCCGCCCGTTGATCGAAGGTTTGCCGGTCAGAACGCAGCCGTAACGTTCGGTCGGCAACGGCGCTGAGGTCAGTCGTATCCATGGGCTGAGCGCCCCCCTTCTTCTGGGACTCCACCTGAGCCGCAGTAGGGCCGGCAACTGCCAACCCCAGCACCCCCAAGCAGAGCCAGAGCAACCGCAACCCTCTCATAATCACCCGGCGCAAAACTTCAACACAGATCCCCTACGGCTTCCCCAGCCCGCTAGCTTGTGGCCAACTGGGAAAGGTTGAGGACTCGGTTGAGCTTGCCGCTGCGGTAGCCCTCCAAATCGAGACTGACATAGAGATAGCCGAAGGATTGCAGGGCCTTGACCAGCGCTTCCAGATTGGTTTTCTGCACAAACTCCACGATCTGATCCGGAGGAAGTTCGATGCGGGCGGTGTCCTTTTCGGAGCGCACCCTGACCTGCCGCCAACCCAAGCTGCGCAAATAGCGCTCTGCCGCTCCCACCCGACGTAGCTTCTCAGGGGTGATTGCCTCCCCGTAGGGAAAGCGAGAGCTGAGGCAGGGTTGGGCCGGTTTATCCCACCAAGACAGCCCCAGGTGGCGAGACAATTGCCGCACCTCCAGCTTGCTCATCCCCACCTCCGCCAAAGGGGAACGCACGCCGCGCTCCCGAGCTGCCTGTGTCCCCGGTCGGTAATCGGCCAGATCGTCGGCATTGAGACCATCCACCACATGGTTATATCCCTGGGCTTGGGCCAACAGGCGCAAGGTATCGTGCAAGTGACTTTTGCAGAAGTAACACCGGTTAACGGGGTTGGCGGCGTAGCCCGGATCTTCCAGCTCGTGGGTTTCGACGATCTGATGGCGGATCCCGATTTGCCGAGCCTGCTGAATTGCTTCTTCCAAATCTTCGGGCAGCAGCGAAGGAGAAGCAGCGGTGACAGCCAGGGCCCGCTCCCCCAACTGATCCCAGGCCAACTTGGCCACCAGGCTGCTATCAACTCCCCCCGAGTAGGCCACCAAGACCTGCTCCATCTCGGCGAAGATCTGGACAAGCTGCTGGAACTTGTGCTGCAGGACGGGATCCCACTCCAGCAGGAGGTTGGCCGCTATTCCTCCCTCTCCCGGGGGGAGAAGGTCGAGACGAGAGGCGGTTGGGCCTTGGGCTGTGCTCATGAAGACAGAAGATGCCAAGCGTTTGGATAACCAGGCAAGGATGCCATCTCGCTATTGCCGGCAGGAGAAGAGCCGGTTGCTATCAGGGGCAGGGATCCCCCCTCTTTCTATTCTTTCCTAGAGATCCCCGACTTTCCAACGCTTCTCCCCAGCATGGGATGCGGGATCCCTCAAGGAAAAGTAGACAATTGGGCAATCTATCCGTAGTCCGCTGACCTGCTGTCGCGATGGTGCTATGCCTCCGGCACCCTACCGGGAAC
>NZ_JANSHS010000299.1:0-859 GCF_047461695.1 Synechococcus sp. R6-7 | reverse complement strand
TCCCTTCGGGGAAGTGGAATTAATGGAAACAATACGAAACTTCTCAATCACCAGTACCCCCATCATGCCCCACGCTAGGGGGTAGAACTTGGCACTGGCAAACCCTGCCTGCAGGGCCATTTGTCGTTGCTCTTCTCCAGAGGGAAAGCGATCTAGGCTGGGATCGATGTAGGCATATTCGGATCCCAGTCCCAAAGTTTTGGCCTGGGCAACCACCTGAGTGTTCAAGTACCAGCGCTGAAATTGTTCGCAAAGAGGGATCCCTGTGGGGCGGTGAAAATCCAAAATGGCGGCACGACGTCCTGGCTTCAGTACTCGCCTAATCTCTCGCAAGGCTTGGGGAATATCGGTTACATTGCGCAAGCCGTAGCCCATGGTAATGGCATCGAAGCTACTGTCGGGAAAAGGTAAGGCCAAGGCATCTCCCAAAACCCACTCCAGGGAGTAGCCAGGGAAGAGCCGGGAGCGACGCCGGGCAATCGCCAGCATGGCGGGAGAGAAATCTAGGCCCACCACATGTCCCCTTCGTCCTACTCGGCGAGCCAACTGCAGAGCCAGATCACCGGTTCCACAGCACAGATCCAGCACATATCCTCCTGAGCTGGCGCCCGACCAACGCACGGCCATACGCTTCCAAACCTGATGGAGGCCCAGGCTCAAGGTTTGGTTGAGGGAGTCATAGTGGGGAGCAATGCGGTCAAAAAGCGCTCGGATTTCCTCAGGCTGTTCAAAGGTTGGGCTAGGCACCTCTTCTCAACTCCACCTCATGTTCCCCGTACAAACTTTGTTGCTCCTGTTGCTCCGCAACGCTACGTGACCGGATCTGTGGTGTAAACTACCCGGCTCCGACCGCTAAGCG
>NZ_JANSHS010000298.1:0-3245 GCF_047461695.1 Synechococcus sp. R6-7 | reverse complement strand
TTCCCTTCGGGGAAGTGGAATTAATGGAAAAATTAATGGAAACAAACCAAGTGATCCCCTTTCACTTCCAGCCAGTGCCCACCTGGATAATCGGGGCTACGGCTGCCTCGGTCTGCTTTTAAGAGCTGGATCCCGGCTTCTACCTGGTCAAAGGTGGGGTGGTGGGGCAACACCAGGGACAAAAACTGGAACATTACCTGCCGCTGCAGAGCCAAGGGGGCAGCCCGCAAGGGATCCCGTCGCAGCCCTGGCAAAGCGGGCTCATATACCTGTGGCCATAGCTGAGCTGCTTGAGCTACCACCAGCTCATGTTCTGCTTGCAGCAGTGTGGCAGCCCGATTCAGGGCCGCTTCCAGTTGCGGGTTGAAGTGCTGTTTCAAGTAAGGCATCACCTCTAGGCGGAGGCGGTTGCGGCCATGGGCCAGATCTTGGTTGCTGCGATCCGGCCAGACCGGCAATTGGTGCTGTTGGCAAAATTGCTCGGTTTCCCAACGGTATAGCTCCAGCAGGGGTCGCACCACTTGGGCAGAGGTGGGATCCCGGTCGTCTAGGTGCCGCTGCCAATCCAGGCTGCTCAGCCCGGCGGCTCCTGTTCCCCGCAACAAGTTCCACAAAAACGTCTCTGCTCGATCCGTGGCCGTATGCCCCATCACCACGGCGCTGCAGTCCCAGATGCGGGCCCATTTCTCCAGTTGTTGGTAGCGCCAAGCCCTGGCCCCTGCCTCATCTCGGCGGATGGGATCCGCAGTCTCAACGGCATGAGGCAGTCCCTGCTGCTGCAGCCACCCCTGCAAAAAGCGAGCACACTCCGTTTCATCTGCCGACCAGCGGTGATCGCAATGCAAAACGAAGAGCTGCCAGCCCCAGCGAGGCTGTAGATCCCGCAGGATTTGGAGCAGGCAAAAAGAATCTTGCCCGCCCGAAAAAGCCACCAGCAGCCGCTGGCCAGGGTGAAGAAGTTGCCGCTGCCGAATGGCGCACTGTACCCGCAGGTGGAGAGGAGAGAGCCTGGCCACAGCTTGTTATTGCTCAGGTGCAACCCAGACCCTGCCTGCCTTCATGGGATCCCTTAGGCAAGAGCCCGGGTCAGATGAGAGGCCACCGCCTGCACAGCAGCAATGCTGCGCTCATAGGCCATTCGGGTCGGCCCCAGCAAGGTGACCGTACCCAGAGGAGCTGAGCGACGGTGGTAAGTGGAGGCGATAACCGTACAGTGGTGCAGAGACTCCAGTGGATTCTCGCTGCCAATGTAGATGATCACCGGGGTCTTGCGGGCAGGCTGTCCTGACTCTTGATCCATCTCCGTTGAGCTCGGCAGAGGAGGCAGATACGCCAACTGCGGATCACCCCCATCGGCAAAATGGAGCCCAATCATCCCCTGAAGTTGCTTGGCTCCCTCCTCGATCAACTGCATCACTGCCTGCACCTGCCGGGCCTGGGAAAACTCCGGCTGACGCATCAACTCGGCCATACCGGCACTGAACACCTGCCCCAGAGAGGGCTGTAGACAGCGTTGCACCACCGAGCGCAGCAGTTGCTGGAGCCAATGGCCGTAGGTACGAAATTCTTCATCCAGTTTCAGCCAGCTCAGATCCTGCAACTCGGCAAAGGTTTTGCCCCGCAGCTTCAGGGTGAGAAAGTTGCTGAGCAATTGCAATTCATCTTCCAAATCCTCTCGGGAGTCGCTGGGCCAGTCGGGGGGGCTGACCAGAGCTGAATGGGTTTGATAGGAGTCGGTTACCACCAACACCATCACCCGCCCTGGCGCTACCGACACCAACTGCACATGATGAATGGCTACCACCGGCCCCTGAGGAGGAGTGATGAGAGCAATGCAACCGCTCAGATGGGCCAAAAGCTGGGCCACCCTTTGTAGGAGACTGTCCAAGTCATCTCCCAGCTCACGGCCAAGCTGATCCATCAACTGTTGCAGGGCAGGATGGGGATCCGGCTGAGGAGCATCGTGAGGGATCCCACCGCTGTTGGCAGAGGTCAACAAATCGTTGACATAAACCCGATAGCCAAAGTCGGAGGGAACCCGACCCGCAGAGGTGTGGGGCTGAAACAGTAACCCCACCTGCTCAAGGGTGGCCAGGTCGTTACGAATGGTGGCCGTGCTCACCCCAAAGTTATAGGACTGGGCCAAGGTTTTGGAACCGACAGGTTCAGCCGTCGCAATGTAGCTGCGCACTGTCGCCCAGAGAATCTTCCGCTGGCGGGGAGTCAGTTCGAGTTTCATAGCCGATCAAAAGAACCCAGTCAACGCCTATCAAAGGAAACTGTTAATACAGAGCCGGTAAATTGCTCCAGGATAAACCAACTCAGAGCTGAGATAGGAATCCAGACAGACTTTTACATCTTCTAATCTATATGCATCTATTGTTACTCTTTATATAGCGGGTTGCCTAGGAAGGAAGTTGCAAAACCCGATGTCGGAAGAGGTTGAGACTGCTGCTTGTGCAGGAGAGAGTGAAATCTCTTGTAGCCTGGGCTCCCCTTTTTTGCCCAGAGGTGGTAAAAGATGAACTACGGCTAGCCACCTTGTTGCGTAGCAACAGTCCGCTGCGCCAAGACTGGGGATTTCTGCGCATGAGTTCGGTCAACTCTAGGCCAACTGGGCCTGCTGCTGTCCCCCCTGTATCCTTTTGTATCTTTGAGGTTGTCCCGTGTACTTATCCCCCCAGGAGAAAGACAAGTTGTTGATCTACCTGGCTGCCCAGTTGGCTCGGGATCGGCGGCAGCGGGGCCTCAAACTCAATTACCCTGAGGCGGTGGCCTACTTGAGCGCAGCAGTCTTGGAAGGGGCGCGGGAGGGGAAAACAGTCGCCCAATTGATGAGCGAGGGGCTGACGTGGCTGACCCGCGAGGACGTGATGCCCGGGATCCCAGAGATGATCCCGGAAATTCAAGTGGAGGCTACTTTCCCCGACGGAACCAAGCTGGTTACCCTACACCACCCCATTCGCTAGGGATCCCCCAGATGCTCCAAAGACCCAGAGACTTCAGGAGGTCGTCCCCATGGCTCGCCAATCCAGAACCAACCCTGCTGCCAACGCAGAGCCGGCCCTGATCCCAGGGGAACTGTTGCTGGCAGAGGATCCCATCCAAGCCAACGTCGGACGGGCCACCGTGACCCTGGAGGTTACCAACCGAGGGGATCGGCCCATTCAGGTGGGATCCCATTTTCACTTTTTTGAGGTGAACCGAGCCCTGGTTTTCGATCGCGCCGCCAGCTTTGGCATGCG
>NZ_JANSHS010000297.1:0-3839 GCF_047461695.1 Synechococcus sp. R6-7 | reverse complement strand
TTCCTCTGATTGCCGTAAGGCGTTGAGCACCGGCAAGCTAGGTTCTTGCGGGCGCTACCAGCCATAAGATTTTCCTCTGATTGCCGTAAGGCGTCTTGCTTTCCCTCTGCAGGTTTTGCATCCGAACTCGAGGCAGAGATGGGATCAGATGACTTGGCCGTCGGATGTTATTCTCCCCTTGAGTTTACCGGCCCGCTCTTCGGCCTCCTCCATAACCCTGTCCAGCTGCTCCAGCACCTCGCCCGGATGCTTTTCCAGCACCCGCAGGGAGAGGGCCATCCGTCCCTTGGCCTCATCTACATCGATGACAACAGCTTTGATGCGTTGGCCTGGTTTGAACAAATCCGGTAGCGAGGCTACAAAACTTTGGCTGACCTGCTTGATGTGCAACAGCCCGGTTACCCCTTCTTCCAAGTCCACAAACACACCGAAGGGTTTTAGTCCGCTGACTTTGCCTTCCACCACTTGGCCACTGGTGTAGCGGCTCAGGTTCTCGGACTTTACAGCCGCCCTTTGGGAGAGCACCAGCTTGTTGGCTTCTGGGTTCACCTCGATAAAGCTTGCTGTCAAGGATTGCCCCACCAACTCCTCCAGACTTTCCCGTTGGCTGAGGTGGGAGCGGGGAATGAAGCCGCGCAGCCCCTGCACATCCACCACCACCCCCCCTTTGTTGGTGGCGATCACCGGAACGGTTACCGTCTGGCCGTTGGCTTGCTTCTGGGCCAGCTCTTCCCAAAGCCGCTTCAGCCTCAGCCGCCGCGCCGAGAGCACAATTTGTCCTTCTGCATCTTCCCGCAGGATGAGAAACTCGGCTTCTGTCTTTAAAGGAAAGAGCGCACTCAAATCTTCCCCTGGGCGGATCCCTGCTTCCTTGAGGGGCAAAAAGGCCGGGGATTTGCCGCCAATATCCACCAGAGCGCCATCGTTCTGATGTTGGAAGATGCGGCCTTGCACCACCTGCCCCGGTTGAAAGCTGAGGTTTTGCTTGTCTAAAGCCTGGGCAAAATCTTCCGCGGAAAACGTATCGGCAGCCTGAGAGCGAGAAGAGCGAACGGTCATGGAAGGGCTCAATTCAAAAAGCAGTGGGTTTCAGGATAACCCAAAACCTTCCAAGGATCCCAGCTCCAGCCTCTGGCTTAAATGTAGTACATAAGCCGAGCCTGTTGCTGTTGTGCCTGCCGGTCGCAGAGGTCTTGTAGGGTGGTCTTCTGGAGAATGGCTACCGCCGCAGCTTGGGCATCTTGCCAGGCCTTCAGGAGCACTTCCCGCTCTGGGGTGAGATCGCCCGAGGGCAAGTCGCGGGAGCGGCTGAGATCTTCCCCCTCGATGGCCTGAATAACGTCCCACAGCGAGATCTGCCAGGGCGCTCGGGCCAGGAAGTAGCCTCCCTTGGATCCCCGTTGGCTGCGCACCAACCCCTGTCTGCGCAAGGTGGCCAGCAGTTGCTCCAAGTAGCGGTCGGGTATGGACTGATGGGCCGCAATTTCTTTGATCTGCAGCACCTGGCCATCACTGTAGTGCTGGGCCAATTCCAGAAGGGCCAGGAGAGCATATTCACTTTTGCAAGACAGTTCCAAGATATCCATCCTTGTGGAGGGCTTAGGTCTATGATACTCCGGTTTTTTAGTGGGGTTTAGCGGGATCCCGCCCTGAGCTGGCAATGGGATCCAGCCTGTAAGGTGGAATAGGCCCCTTTGGGAATGGTTTATGGCGAGTGTCGGCAGCCGGTCTGGTTCGGCACGGATCCCGGCAGAGCGGTTACAAAACTTACATCAACAGATTGGCAAGCTGATTGCCAATATTGAATCGGTGTTTCAGGGCAAGTCGCAGGTGGTGCAGGCGGTGGTCACGGCCTTGGTTGCGGAAGGTCATGTTTTGCTTGAAGATGTGCCCGGTGTAGGCAAGACCACTTTGGCGCGGGCCATCGCCCACAGTTTGGGAGCCAAGTTTCAGCGGATTCAATTTACCAGCGACCTATTGCCGACAGATATCCTTGGCCTCACCCTTTTCAACAAAGAAAAAGGGGATTTTGAATTTCGTCCCGGCCCCATTTTTGCCCACGTGGTCTTGGCGGATGAAATCAATCGCACCTCGCCCCGCACCCAAAGTGCCCTGCTGGAGGCAATGGCGGAAAAGCAGGTTTCGCTGGACGATCGCACCTACCCGCTGCCCAGCCCATTTATGGTGTTGGCCACCCAAAATCCTTTGGAGTACCACGGCACCTATCCCCTCCCAGAAAGCCAGTTGGATCGGTTTTTGGTACGGCTGTCGATTGGCTACCCCAGCCCTGAGATAGAGCGAGCCTTGCTGTTGCAACGGCAACAGGCCGAGCCGGTGGATGCTCTGCAGCCGGTTCTCTCCCTGATGGAGTTGCGAGAGATTCAGTCGGCGGTGGATCAGGTGTATTTGGATGGATCCCTGGCGGACTATCTTCTGCAGGTGGTGCAGGCCACTCGCGTGTCCAAGCTGCTGCGGGCGGGGGTATCCACCCGTGGAGCCCTGGCCTTGGCGCGGGCAGCACGGGCTCAGGCGCTGGTGAAGGGGCGCAGCTTTTGTCTACCAGAAGATCTGCAAGCACTGTTCGTGCCGGTACTGACCCATCGGGTTTCTCTGGCCGGGTCGGGAGAGATGGCCGGCAACCGACGGCAAGAGGCTGAGGCGGTGATTCGGGATATTGTCTCCACAATTGAGCCGCCTGTTTGAGGGATCCGTAGCAGCAATGGTTAACTACAGCAGTGAGTCGGGTCGGATCCGGGGATCCATCCACATCAGGAGCAAATCGGCCAACAAATTGCCCAGAATGAGCATCACGGCCCCCAGCAGAAGCCCCGCCATCACCACATTGATGTCGAAACTTTGAACAGCCTCCAAGAGCAGCTTGCCCAGCCCCGGCCAATTGAAGAAAAACTCGGCAATAAAAGAGCCGCTGAGCAGATTGGCAAACTCAAAGCCCAAGATCGTGATCAAGGGGTTGACGGCGTTGCGCAGCGCGTGCAACCAGATCACCCGCCACTCTGGGATCCCACGGGCCCGCGCCGCCTGGATGTATTCCTGCCGCAGCACATCCAAGAAATTGCCGCGCGTAATCCGCTGCAGCCCGGCAAAGCTGGTGATGCTCAGGGCCAGCGTGGGCAGGAGCAGGTGGCGGCCCAGATCCAGCAACTTTTCCCCCAAACTAAGCTCGGCAAAATAAACACTGGTCATCCCCCCTACCGGCAGCCAGCTCACGTTTTGGGCCACAATTAGCAGCAAAATGGCCAGCACGAAGCTGGGCATGGCCTGGTCCAGGTAGCTGAGCAACTGCAACGCCCGATCCAGGGGGGTGTTCTGCCGCAGCGCCCCCAGGATCCCTAGGGGAATGGCGACCAGCCAAGTCAGCACCACAGAGGACACCGCCAACAGCAAGGTAGCGCCGGCGCGGGAGAGGATGAGCTGTGCTACCGGCACGCGATAGGTGTAGCTCACCCCGAAATCCCCTTGCAGCAGGTTGCCCAGCCAGGTCAAGTACTGCCAAACCAAGGGCTTATCCAACCCCAGCCGCGCTTCCTCTTGGGCAATAAACTCCTGGCTGACACTGGGATCCGCCCGCAAGGGATCCAAAAAATCTCCGGGGGCCAGCTGCAAGAGCAAAAAGCTGAGCACCGTGATCAACAGCAGCACCGGCACCGCTTGGGTCAGCCGCTGCAAAACCAAGGCCAGCGGCGGCCAAAGGCCAAAAGCGCGGGAACGGGAAGGCGGAGAAGAGGTTACAGCCACAGATGCAGATGGATATTCGGATATGCTCTTTGAGTTGGATTCTTGTCGAACTATGGTAAACTACCCGGCTCCGACCGCTAAGC
>NZ_JANSHS010000296.1:0-6719 GCF_047461695.1 Synechococcus sp. R6-7 | reverse complement strand
TCCGCAACGCTGACGCGAAGACGCGACCAAGGTTTTAGTTGTGGGTACAGTGTCCTAGTTTGAATCGAAATGACTACAACACCTACTAACAAGTAGACCTGAACAGAAATCCGGCACGGTTAGGAGCCAAACTGCAAACGGTAAACCTCTTCCTCTTGATCGGTCTCCACCTCCAAATCGGAGGTAGCATAGGCTACACACAGCAGCACAAAGCCCTGAGCCTGCAGTTCTGGGCCAATCCCCATTGCCTCTGTCTGAGTCACGGATCCCGACTTCAGCCGCCCCGCACAGGTGGTGCAAACCCCCGCCTGACAAGAGGAAGGTAGCTCTATCCCGTGTTCAAGAGCAGCTTGTAAAACCGTCTGATCCGCAGAGGCGGGGAAGCGGTAGGTTTGGCCGCGGTGATGAAGGGTTACTTGATAAGCCGTAGCAGACATCAGGAACGGGCTCCCGACGGAGTACGGGTCACCGTCAGAGACTGTGGCTGGCGCATTTTCTTCACCAGAGCCTGGATCTTTTTGGCTCCTTCCTTTTGCAGGTCGGCGATGTAGTGGCCTTTGAGCCGCTCCGCCTCAGCTTCATCGGAGAAGGGGCCGTAGTAGTAGGTGCAGTCCTCGGTGGTGATCTCGATCCAGACCGACAGGCCGCGCAGCTTATCCAACAGACTGACCAAAGGGTTGCTCACGGGATCCATCCCCCATTATCAAGTCTAGCAATCATTGGATGTCCTTTTGCAATCCCCTAGATTCTACTACTTTTATTGACGATTTGTTGAGGAATGTATCAACCTCAGGGCGTTTGAGGTGGTGGGGAGAGCGCTGCCGGTGGATTTCGTAGAGAGCAATGCCGGCGGCCACAGAAGCATTCAAGCTTTCAGTACGGCCTGCCAAGGGAATGGACAGCAGTTGGTCACAATGGCGTTGTGTGAGCAGGCTAATCCCTTCCCCCTCGGATCCCACCACCAAGGCAATGGGCCGTTGAAAATCGGCTCTATAGATGAGGTCAGTCCCTCGGCTGGTGGTGCCATAAACCCAAAACCCCTGCTCTTTGAGGTATTCCAAAGCCCGATTCAAATTCACCACCCGCGCCACCGGCAAGGTGGAGAGGGCTCCCGCCGCTACCTTCATCACCGTCGAGGTTACCCCTGCTGCCCGCCGTTGTGGGATCACCATCCCCTGCATGCCAAAAGCCTCCACACTACGGGCAATGGCTCCCAAGTTATGGGGATCCTGGATCCCGTCTAGGACTACCAGCACTGGATTGGGGCTGGCCTGCCGGCTTCTTTCCACCAAATCCTCCAGGGCCACGTACTGATAAGGCGTGGCTTGGGCAGCGATACCCTGGTGGTTGGCGCCAGCCGTGAGGGCGTTCAGCCGCTTTGGAGACACTTCGTCGATAACGGTGCCCCGCGCTTTGGCTTCTTCCAACAGAGACAAAAATTGGGGGCTGTAGCGCAACTTCGGCAAGATCCAAACCCGATTGAGGGTGGCTTGACTTTTCAAAGCAGCCAGTACTGTCTGGCGACCGTAGATAATCTCTTGCTCCAGCTCGGTCTCCGGATTCCCGTCGGCCTGAGGCTGAACTTCCCCTGGCAAGATCCCTGTCTCGCCAGTAGAGAGGCCGGGATCCAGCTCGCCTACTGGTTGAGGAGCCATCTTGCCTTGGGGCCACTGCCGTTGCGCGTCGCGACGGATGGGCTTCACTGGAGCCTCTCGGAGGGCAAGCTTAGGATCCCTGTCTCGGCGTTTGGGCCGCTGTACCCGCTTGCTGACGGATTGCCCTGCCCCTCGCCGCTGCGGTTTGCCCGAGCGAGACAGCCGTGAAGCAGGTTTGCGCTGAGAAGTCTTGGGCATGGGCGTGGAAGATGGAAAGACGGAAAGACTATCCTAACCTTCCCACTCGCCTAGGGTCTCAGCCAAAACATCAGTGAGGGCGAGGATATGGCGCAGCCGTTCGGGATTGGCCAGGTAGAGATAGCCCAGAACTGTTTCCAGGCCGCTGGCGTTTTGGTAATCGGCCAGAGGCAGATGCCGGGGTGGGCGACCGCAGCCATTGCGACCCCAGCGGACAATTTCCTGCTCTTCGGGGTTGAGATGGGGCAACAGGGCCAACAGCAGCTTAGCCTGAGCCGAGCCGCGCACCCGCCTCACCACCTGCTGATGATAGCGCTCCAGTCGATCCGGAGGAAATAGCCGTTGCCGCCGCACATGCAGTTCGTAAATGGCGTCTCCCAAGTAGGCCAAGGCTGCGGGCGATAGGCGGCGAATCTCGGCCAAGGAGGGCCTTTCGGAAGTGGGCTCGAACAGCAGATCGTTCACAGCAGCTCACGAAAGATAGGCAGAAAAATCTCTAGAACCGCTGTTATCGGCTCATTGCAGAATTCAGTCCATGCTAAGACAAGCTTCCTCTGGTCTGCCAGCCCGACCCACCCTCTTTGCTGCCTTGCAGGTGATTTGGATCACGAGGCCCAAAGAGAAAAGGTGCTATCGAGTAGACAGGGCAAAGCCGGTGAAGGGGCCGATGTTATGAGCCTTGAAAAGCAAGTTGGAGCCACTGCCAAGAATCTGGAGAGCAAAATCCAGGAAATTGTGGGTGAGCTGGCCAGCGATCAGCGTGAAAGGCTGGAAGGTAAGGCCGAGCAAACAAAGGCAGCCACCCACCCTGGAGTCGAGGATGCTCGAGAAGCGATTAAAGACGTTGTGGATGATCCAACGGATGGCCAATAGCTCCAGTTAAGATGCGGGGACAAGGAGATCTGCATTCAGCAAAAGCAGGTAGGCGACGACCGCCCCCCCCATACCCCCTACCAAAAAGCCGGCAGCCAATTCGCTCCAAGATTGGGATCCCCCTACCGGCCCTATGTTGCGCTGCGAAGTGACAGTGCCGTAGAGAGAAAGGGCCGCCGTCAGAATCAAGATCAGGCCACAGGCTCCCAAAAAGCCGCTCAGCAGACCGATGGGCTCGTTGCGCAGCGGCCCCAGCTTGGCAAAGGGGCCTACCAGCCAATAGCCGTGGGCCATACCGATTTCCAAGCCCCGCCAAATGGAACTCAATCCCGGTCGGTTGATGGGCAGCCAGTCGATCAACAGCCGGACAACAGGCGCGTGGTTGATCGGTGTCCAGAGATCCCCAATTTGCGGATCTCCCTCAGGGACGGTGACGTATCCCTTATTCATGTTCAACCTATTCAACGGAGCAGGATCGGCATTGGGTTCGACCATTTCAGCAACTCTGTGTCCAGTTCAAAGGAGGATGGAAAAAAGCCTAAAAAAGCAGGGATCCCACCGGGCGTAGGTTGCGCTGGGGATCCCTGGCCTACACTCAGAACGTCAAAATGTCGGGGAAGAAGCGATTGATCTCGATGAACAGGGCAAAAACAAAGCTGGAAAACAGGATAAATGCCACCGGAGCAGTGGTGAGAAACTTGGTGAAATCAGCCATAGACGCCTCTCAAAAGTTAAATAAATCGAGTTAGAAAGCCGGGCTCAGCTCCTCAGCGGGGGGAGATGGGCACAGCCGCTTCCGGCTCTCGAATTTCGCCGCTGGCAATTTCCTTAAAAGCAGCAGCGGGCCAAGCCAAAGCCGTGAGGAAGCACCGCAGCGCCAGCGGTACATCGATCAGGCTTTCTTTCATTTCGGGGCTATCCTCATCCCGAACCGCGATCAGGTAAGAACGCCCCGCCCAGCCCAGCCAACCGGCGATATAGAGGAAAAGCAGGCCGGGGATGAGAAACTCGCCCGCATGGTTCAACCGACCATCCGTAACCAGGTGGGGCAGGCCCTCTTCGCCGCAGAGCAGCTTGCTGTAGCGCTCAAAGCGCTTGCTGGTTTGGGCCAGCTTTTGCTGGTAGACGGGAGCCATAGCAGGGCTGGCGTTGAGGATCTTCTCCTCTAGGCTGCTCAGGCGTTCGTTCATCAGGGCCTGAAAGGCGGGAACTTCGCTGCAAGGTTTCAGACCAATCAAGGGCTCTGCCTGCACAGATTGGGCGAGGCCAAGCGCGATGCAAAGGGCCAAAAGAAGGCTTAAAAAGGTTCGCATAGCAGGATGTGTCCTTGAGGTAGGGGTCTAGGATCTGTCCAAATGCTAAGGGATGCTAAGTGCAGCAACAGGCACTAAACGGTTAGTATCATACTCCTGAGCGCCTCGCCCCGACGGATCCTGAGTTTTAGCTCACACAATTCTTAATTTGAGGATCCCAAGGCTTTCCTATTCCTTTCCCCAGCTTGCTCTCCCATGCCCCGCGTCCTTGCCATCGAAACCAGTTGTGACGAAACGGCTGTGGCTGTGGTGGCGGCGGATGCAGCCTGGCCGGGGTTTGCCCCACGGCAGCTCAGCTCCGTGGTGGCCAGCCAAATCGACCTTCATGCTGCTTACGGGGGGGTGGTGCCGGAGGTGGCCTCTCGTCAGCATGTGGAAACCTTGCCCTTTGTGCTGGAGAGGGCTCTGCAACAGGCAGGATTGGAGGTGGCCGAGGTAGATGCCATTGCCGTAACCTGTGCGCCGGGCCTGGTGGGATCCCTGCTGGTGGGGCTGATGGGGGCCAAGACCTTGGCTTTGCTCCACGACAAGCCCCTGATCGGGGTGCACCATCTGGAGGGCCATCTCTTTAGCGGCTTTTTGGCCGAGCCCGATTTGCGCCCCCCCTGCCTCTGCCTTTTGGTGTCGGGGGGCCATACCAGCCTGATTTGGATGAAGGACTACGGGCAGTACCAGACGGTGGGTCGCACCCGCGACGATGCTGCCGGCGAAGCGTTTGACAAAGTGGCGCGGCTGCTGGGGCTGGGCTATCCGGGGGGACCGCAGATTGACCGCTGGGCTCAGCAGGGGGATCCGCAGCGCTTTCCCCTGCCCGAGGGCAAAGTGGAGCATCCCTACGACACAAGCTTCAGCGGCCTGAAAACGGCGGTGTTGCGCCTAGTCCAGCAGTTGCAGCAGCAAGGCCAGGAGTTGCCCATTGCCGACATTGCCGCCAGCTTCCAGGCCTGTCTGACCCATGTGCTCACCGAAAAGGCAGTGGCCTGCGCCGAGGCGCTGGGCCTCTCGACGCTGCTGCTGACGGGAGGGGTAGCTGCCAATCGAGAGCTGAGGGCCCGCCTCAGGGAAGCAGCCCGGCAAAAGGGGTTGCGGGTGGTGATCCCGCCTCTAGCCCTCTGCACCGACAATGCGGCCATGATCGGGGCAGCTGGGCTCTGCCACTGGCTGCGGGGGGAGGTCTCGCCGCTGGAGCTGGGGGTAGCCTCGCGCATGCCCCTAGAAGGGATCCCTTCCCTCTACATGGATGGGGGCGGAGCTCACAGAGAAGAACAGACGGGATCCGCCGCCCTCTGACGTTGCCTCACCTCAAGGTAGATGAGCAGCGCGTTGATGTCGGCGGGGTTGACACCGCCGATGCGGGCCGCCTGGCCCACGGTTAGCGGGCGCACCGCCGAGAGCTTATCCCGCGACTCTTTGGAGAGGGTGGGGATGGAGTGGTAGTCCAGATCGGGGGGCAGAGGGCGGTGGTACTGCTTGCTCACCTGCTCAATTTGGCTCTGCTGCCGCTGGATGTAGCCGCTGTATTTGACGGCAATTTCCGCTGCTTCCTGCTCAAAGGGATCCAGCTCCGCATCCCCCAGCCCCAGTTCCAGGAGATCGGAGTAGTGAATCTGGTTGCGGCGCAAGATCTCGGCCAGGGTGGCGGATCCCTTGATCCCCTGCCCCGTCAGTTGGCTTAGTTGGATGCCGGCCAGGTCGTGGGCCTTCACCCGCTGCGTTTCCAGGCGCTCGATTTCTGCGGCAATGCGCGCTTGCTTGGCTTGGAACAGGGCCCAGCGCCGGTCATCGATCAAGCCCCATTCTCGCCCCAGGGGGGTGAGCCGTTGGTCGGCATTGTCGGAGCGCAGGATGAGGCGGTATTCGGAGCGGCTGGTGAGCATGCGGTAGGGCTCCCGCAGTTCTTTGGTGCAGAGATCGTCGATGAGGGTGCCGATGTAGCTGGACTCCCGCGGCAGGGTGACCAGGGGCTTGCCTTGAACCAGGCGGGCGGCGTTGATCCCGGCTATGAGCCCCTGAGCTGCCGCCTCTTCGTAGCCGGTGGTGCCGTTGATCTGGCCGGCGCAAAACAGCCCCTGCACTTTTTTGGTCATCAGAGTGGGGTAGAGCTGGGTGGCCGGCAGATAGTCGTATTCCACCGCATAGGCGGGGCGCAGCATGACACACTTTTCCAGACCCGGCAGGGAGCGCAACATCTGGATCTGGATTTTCTCCGGCATGCCGGTGGAGAACCCCTGGATGTAGAGCTCCGGCAGATCCCGCCCTTCCGGTTCGATAAAAATCTGATGGCTTTCCTTGTCGGCAAAGCGGACAATTTTATCTTCGATGCTGGGGCAATAGCGGGGCCCTTTGGCCTCTACCCAGCCGCCATAGACGGGGGTTTCGTGGAGATTTTCCCGGATGATGCGGTGGGTCTCTGGGGTGGTGCGGGTCAAGTAGCAATCCATCTGCTCCCGTGGCACCCACACTTCGGGGTCGAAGCTAAACCAGCGCACATCGGGATCCCCCGGTTGCCGCTCCATGACGGAAAAATCCACGCTGCGCCGATCCACACGGGCGGGGGTGCCGGTTTTCAGCCGACCCGTCTCCAAGCCCAGTTGGTGCAGGGTGTCTGTCAGCCCTTCCACCGCAAACTCCCCCGCTCGTCCGGCAGATTGCCAGTGACGGCCAATCCAGATGCGCCCCC
>NZ_JANSHS010000295.1:0-5299 GCF_047461695.1 Synechococcus sp. R6-7 | reverse complement strand
CCCCCCGAGCGATAGTCCCACCAGCTAAAATGGCCGGGATCTGGGGTGAACCTGCGAAACGCATCTTCAAACCCTAAAGCCAGGATCTCCCGCAGGGCTTGTCGCTCCGGTTCGGAAGCCATGATTTCTCCCGCTTTTTGGGGATCGTAAATATCCCGATCTTCCGGGGCAATGTTGAAGTCCCCGCAGAGCAAGATGGGATCCCCTTGGCTCAGGGCAACCGCGAGGTAATCCTTCAGTGTGGCCAGCCAACGCAATTTGTAGGCATATTTTTCCGATCCCACCTCAGCACCGTTGGGCACATAAAGGTTGAGGATACGGATCCCGCGGTAGATGGCGCTCATCAGCCGCTTTTGCTCGTCCAAATCTGCCGCCGAAGGCAACAGCGCACCAAACCCCCGTTCCACTTTTTCCGGGGGATCCCGGCTGATCAGAGCCACACCGTTGTAGGACTTTTGCCCGTAGACCTCCACATGAAAGCCCCGCTCCTGAAAGGCCGCCCGGGGAAAGTCTTCATCCACCACCTTAGTCTCCTGCAGGCAGAGCACATCCAGGGATCCCTGGCTGTCCAGCCAAGCCAAAACCTGAGGCAGCCGGGTGCGAATGGAGTTGACATTCCAGGTAGCCACTTGCATGAGGGATCCCGCTCACTCCACCAAGGCTCTTCCTCGGATTTGGGCCAGCCGCTCCGCATCCAGCACCTCCCCCTCGGTGTAGTAGCCGGCAGCTTTTTTGGCCTCGATCTCCACACGGGCATCCGCCGGGATCAGCTCTTCTGGGATGGGCACCCGCTGCAGAACCTCAATGCCGGAGTTGGTGATGGCTCGATACTTGAGGTCGCTCATGGAAACCAGGCGATCGATTCGGGTTATGCCCAGCCAATGGAGCACATCCGGCATCAACTCCTGAAACCGGATGTCTTGCACCCCTGCCACACACTCGGTACGGGCGAAGTAGGCATCAGCCCGATCCCCTCCTTCCTGGCGCTTGCGGGCGTTGTAGACCAAAAATTTGGTCACCTCCCCCAAGGCGCGGCCTTCTTTGCGCAGGTACACAATCACCCCAGCTCCACCGGCCTGGGCCGTCTTAACGCATTCCTCAATGCCATGCACCAGGTAGGGGCGGCAGGTGCAAATATCCGAGCCAAACACATCGGAACCATTGCATTCGTCGTGAACCCGCACCGCCAGGGGCAAAGCCGGGTCGGTGATGGCGGCCACTTGCCCGATGATGTACACCGTCTGGCCACCGATGGGCGGCAAAAACACCGATAGGTCTGGACGGGTCACCAATTCTGGAAACATGCCTCCCGTTTGCTCGAAGAGGGTGCGGCGCAGCAGGCTTTCGCTCACCTGCAATCGTTTGGCGATCCCCGGCAGGTACCAGACCGGCTCGATTGCGGCTTTGGTGACCACCAGGCTGCCGTTGTCTTTGAGGATCCGGCCATCCACCCGTAACCGCCCTTTGTTGACCGCCTCCTGCAGTTCTGGCATGTGGATGTGGGCCTGAGTAATGGCAATAGTAGGGCGAATATCGTAGCCCTGGGCATAGAGGGGGGCAAAGACTTCTCCCACAACTGCTCCCCAGGGATCCAAAGACACAATCCGGTCTGGATCTCCCCAGCTTGGGTGAGGGCCAATCGACACCACCGGGGCAGTATTGGTTAAATCGGCGCGGTGATCCGCCTGCAAAGAGCCACTGGCCACAGCCAATGCCCGATAGACAGCGTAGGCTCCCGCATGGGTGCCGATGACATTGCGATGGGCAAGATTGGTCAGGCTACCCACCACCGGCCCCCGCTGCAGTGGATCCAAGGATCCCCAGCGAATCGGCTGGGCTTGCGTCCCATAAGGGGAGGGATGGGAGGTGAGAACAATGTGATGAGGACGGGAGGAAGGTTCGCTCATGGTCCTCAAATGCCTGGAAAATGGAAGAATCTGGAGAAAACAGAATTATAGGCGATCCCCAGCCGTTTCCAGAGAGCTTGCCCCTTCTTTTGGGGTGCTTAGACAACGATTTTGGCCAAACCCAAGGGTCGGATCCCTGTCGGCGAAACCTCGACCCGATAGGGCAACATCTCCACTCCGGCTTGCAGGGCCTCACGAAACAGACGGGCATAGCGGGGATCCCGTTCTTCGCCGGGGGCAAACTCGGTGCAATCGGCGCGATTGATCCAGTACAGCAGCAGAGCCCGCTGCCCCTGTTGGCGGATCTGGATCAGATCTTCCAGGTGTTTTTGGCCGCGAGTGGTCACCGTATCGGGAAACAGCGCACGGGATCCCTTGGCCCAGGTGGTATTCTTCACCTCCAAATAGGCCGAGCCAGAGTCTCCTGTCAGCAGAAAGTCGATTTTGCTCCTGCCGCAGGTCACCTCCCGTTGCCGGCGAGAAAACCCTGCCAACTGGGGAAACCACCCTCGCTCCAGCCCCCATTCCACCAGGCGATTGGGCAAGCTAGTGTTGATCCCCACCCATACTCCATCCACCTGGATCATCTCCCAGGTGTAGGCCAGTTTCCGTTTCGGCTCTGGGTGATGGGAGAGGTACACAGGTGCCCCCACCTGACAGACCCCACTCATCGGCCCTGTGTTGGGGCAATGGGCGATGATCTGTTGCCCGTTTTCCAGCTCCACATCGGCCAAAAACCGCTTGTAGCGGCTGCGCAGCACCCCTCTGTGCAAGGGGCTCGAAAAGCGGTAAGGTACCGGCCCATCCCCGCACTCCATCCCCAAAGCCTCTCCTTTCGTAGGTATTTTTCTTTAGGATTTTGGAAATCTTCTCCGGGGATCGTCTCTCCTGCGCTAGGGTAAATCATGTGTCCCAGGGCTTGGGGCACCCTCTTACAGCTCTTTCCGACTTCATGGGAATTCTGCAGATCACTCTGGGAAGCAGTAAGATCCCTATCGCACAAGAGATGCGTCTGCATTATCTGTAGTCGGTGCTGCCGGAAAGAGCTGTATTGGCGATTAAACCCATTTAACACCTCGTTTTTTCTGCCCTTTTGTCAAAACTTGGAGAAGAAAACCCGAATGCTGCGTCTTGATCCTGATCCCAGTTTTCAGCCTGGGGATTCCTTGCAGGACAACCGTGGGCGTGTGGCCATATTCATCGACGGATCCAATCTGTTCTATGCCGCTCTGCAACTGGGCATTGAGATCGACTACACCCGCCTGCTGAAGACGCTGAGTGGTAGGTCGCCCCTTTTGCGCTCTTTTTTCTACACCGGCGTCGATCGCAACAACGAAAAGCAGCAGGGGTTTTTGCTCTGGATGCGCCGCAATGGCTACCGCGTGGTTACCAAAGAGCTAACCCAGTTGCCCGATGGATCCAAGAGAGCCAACCTGGATGTGGAAATTGCCGTGGATATGCTGTCGCTGGTGCGCTGGTATGAGACGGCTGTGCTGGTGAGCGGCGATGGAGACTTGGCCTATGCGGTCAATGCCGTTAGCTACCAAGGGGCACGAGTGGAGGTGGTCAGCTTGCGTTCCATGACCAGCGATCAACTGATCAACTTGGCGGATCGCTACATCGACCTGGAATCCATCAAAGACCAAATCAAGAAGACCAACCGTCCCTCCTCCGCCTACCTGTACCGACCGGGGTTCACCGCCGATGAGGAGGACGAGGGATAACTTTCCCTCCCCCACAGGGAGAAGGGAAAGCAGAGCAACGGGGGGCTTACTGGGCTTTCCAATTTGAAGGGATCCCTTGCAGCAGGTAAACCGGGTTCAGGGGGGCAAAGCGGGTGCCCTCGGCCAGGACGGCAGAGCGGGAGATCTGAACGTGATCTACTCGAACTTGCCAGCCCCGAGAACGCAGCCATTGCAGGGCTTCGCTGCAGGTTTCTAGGGTAGCGAAGTTGGCCACTAAGATCCCTCCAGGCCGCAGGCGGGCTTCCACCACCGGCAGCAGGTCGCGGATCCCTTTGCCGCCGCCGCCCAGCACCACCCGATCCGGATCTGGCAGGTCGGCCAACACTTGGGGGGCTGCCCCCGGGATCACCTGCAGGTTCTCCAGTCCAAAGCGTTGCCGGTTGCGCCGAATCAGACAGATGCCCATGGCGTTGCGCTCGACAGCATAGACCTGGAGCCGAGAAGAGAGGCGGGCTATTTCGATGGCCACCGAGCCGGTGCCGGCACCGATGTCCCACACCACGCCCTCCTGGGGGAGCTGCAGGGATCCCAAGGTGAGCAGGCGGATGGGCTGCTTGGTGATCAAGCCGGGCTGGTCGGGAAAGGTGTAGAACTGGTCGTCCGGGATCCCGACCAAAGGCCAGCGATGGGGATCTGGCTCCGGCTCTACTCGTCGCAGCACCACAACGTTGGGGCTGGGGAAAACGGCGTCTTCCCCTTCTTGGAGGGGCACGACCTGTTCTTGAGGGGATCCCAGTTGACTACAGACCCAGGCTTGGTAACGCACCGGCAGCCGCAGGTCGGCAATGAACTGGGCCAAGACGGTCGGTGTATGCTCCGGATCGGTGAGCACCACGATCACAGGGGATCCCTGCTTGAGAACGGCTTCCAACCGCTCCACTCCCCGCCCGTGCAGGCTGAGGATGGTCGCCTCCTGCCAGGGGATCTGCAGGCGGTTCAGGGCCAGCTGCACCGAGCTCACCTGCGGATAGAAGGCCAACCGCTCCGCTGGGAAATACTCCGTCAACAGCCGCCCGATCCCGAAAAAAAGCGGATCCCCGCTGGCCAACAAAACTAGGGATCCCTGAGCCATCTCCTGCTGCAAAAGCGGGATCCAACTTTCCACCGGCCCGGTGAGCGGGATCTTGCGGGCCGGATGATCGGTAAAGTGCCGGAGCAGATGAGGGGCTCCTGCCAAAACCCTGGCTTGGGAAAGGGGGGGGATCCCCCAGGAAGCCACAGAGCCATCCCCCGCTACCCCTACGACCGCAAGCTGAGGTGACCGCCCAGGTGCTGCCGTAGCCATTTAACGTTCGACAGGTGGGTGGTATTGGCGCATGTGATTGAGAAAATCCAGTCGCAGCTCCGCCACTTCCCGTTGCATTTCCCGCATCTCCCGAATAAAGCTGAGTTGAGCCTCGATCAGGCGGCCATCGCGCTCCCGAAATTGCTCCATCATCATGGCTTGCGCTTCCCTCAGTTCGGCAAACCCAGCCTGCATATCTCGGCGGCACTCCTGTATGGCCACCTCCAGCTCGTCTCCCCGCTCTTCGTTCTGTCGAATCCGCTCCTGGTTCTGTTGGATCAACGCCCTGATCTCCTGGATTTCGGTCTGGAGTTGGGCTTCCATAGCCTGCCGCTCGGCCCGCATTTCGGCCATCTGGGCCT
>NZ_JANSHS010000294.1:0-6065 GCF_047461695.1 Synechococcus sp. R6-7 | reverse complement strand
CTCCGGCACCCTACCGGGAACCGCACCGCTTCGCGATACGCTGAATAAAATGGGTTGCAGTGGCCCCTTATAATTTTTTCTGGGTTCTCTGCCGCAATTGACCTCACAGCTTTTTCCGGCGACACTTGCTACAGCCAATGCAGAGATATCTACTTGGTTATAGGGATCCCACCCATTTTGTAGAACTTCATGAAACTTAGAAAAAGCGGTACCCCTCTCCTAGCGCACCATGGCTTTGCAACTTGAACCCGCTAGCCCGCCAGAAGTGGCCGTTTATCAGCCCTATTACGCCGTTGCCCGCCGACAGTACCTAGCCCTCGCGGTGGGCCTCTACAAAAAAGCCAGCCTGGAAGGGCAGAGGGCCATCGAGGGGGAAGAGCCTGTCCGCTTCTTGGCCAGTTGGCATACGTCCCCGTTGCCTTCGGATCTGACGGTGGTTCAGGTCATCTTTGCTCAGGATGCAGATCTCACCTATCAGCTCTCCATCGCCAACTACGAGTTTGTGGATTATCTGATTGATGTCGTCTCTTTGGTGCAGCGCGGACAACAGCCGGATTTCTCCACCGCCTTTTACAAGAAACTGATGCGATATGAAGATTGATCTGGGTTGCTCAGCCACCATCACTCTCTACGACACCACACTGCGGGATGGGGCCCAGCGAGAGGGGCTATCGCTGTCGGTGCAAGACAAGTTACAGATTGCCAAGCTGCTGGATCGGCTGGGGATCCCGTTTATTGAAGGGGGCTGGCCAGGAGCCAATCCCAAGGATGTGCAGTTTTTCTGGCAGATGCGGGAAGAGCCTCTGACCCAAGCAGAGCTGGTGGCTTTTTGTTCTACCCGCAAGCCGGGGCGGCGGGCGGCAGACGATCCCATGCTGCAGGCCATTTTGGCGGCGGGCACCCGCTATATAACCGTCTTCGGCAAGTCTTGGGATCTGCATGTTACCGAAGGTCTGGGCACCACGCTGGCCGAAAACCTGGCTATGATCCGGGATACCATTGCCTATCTGCGATCCCAGGGGCGGCGGGTCATCTACGATGCCGAGCACTGGTTCGACGCCTATCGCCACAACCCCGACTATGCCCTGCAAACCCTGGTGGCGGCTGCCGAGGCAGGGGCAGAGTGGCTGGTTCTCTGCGATACCAATGGCGGATCCCTGCCCCACGAGATTGCGGCGATCACGGCAGCCGTCTTGGCAGAATCCCATCACCTGCAGCACTTGCCCCTAGGGATCCACACCCACAACGACTCCGGCACTGCTGTGGCCAATGCCCTGGCGGCGGTGCAGGCAGGGGCGCGCATGGTGCAGGGCACCATCAACGGCTATGGGGAACGCTGCGGCAATGCCGACCTGTGCAGCGTCATTCCCAACTTGCAACTGAAGCTGGGCTATCGCTGTCTGCCGCAAGAGAAGCTGCAACACCTGACGGAGATCTCCCGCTCCATCAGCGAGGTGGTCAATTTGGCCCCGGATGACCATGCTCCGTTTGTGGGCCTATCGGCCTTTGCCCACAAGGGCGGGATCCACGTCAGCGCCGTTCAGAAAAACCCCCTCACCTACGAGCACATCGCCCCCGAGCAAGTGGGCAACTGTCGCCGCATTGTGGTCTCGGAACAGGCGGGGCTGAGCAACATCCTCCACAAAATGGCCGGATTTGGGATCCGGCTGGACAAGTCGGATCCACAGGCGCGCTTGATTTTGGAGCGGCTGAAAACTTTGGAGCTGCAGGGCTATCAGTTTGAGGCTGCTGAGGCCAGCTTTGAGCTGTTGGTGCGGGGCTTGCTGGGACAACGCTCCCATCCTTTTGAGGTGCTCAGCTTCAACGTGACGACCACCACACGCTCCGATTGGAACAGCAAAGACCGGGATCCCAGTGGCGAGGCAACGGATGTGCAATCGTTGGCAGCGGTGAAAATCGCGGTGCAGGGGCAGACTCGGGTGACGGCGGCGGAAGGCAATGGGCCGGTGGCCGCTCTGGATGGGGCGTTGCGCAAGGCGCTGCTGGAGTTCTATCCCCAACTGGAGGCGATTCACCTGTCTGATTACAAGGTGCGCATTTTGGATGGGCGGGCCGGCACCTCGGCCAAAACGCGCGTGCTGGTGGAGTTTAGCGACGGTCACCGCCGCTGGACCACGGTGGGGGTTTCCACCAACATCATCGAGGCCTCCTGTCGGGCTTTGGTGGAGGGCTTTGAGTATAGCCTGCTGCCGCCCAGCTCCCCCTTGCCCGCTTCTGCAGAGCACCGTTCTAACGACTCCGTCCGAGTAGCGCAAACGGCAATGGCCGCACCAGCGGCCTCTTCTTGACTATGGCCTACAGCTCGATGAGGATCATCGGCCTGACGGGCGGAGTGGGCACGGGCAAATCCACGGTGGCCCGCATCCTGGAGCAGCACGGGATCCCGGTGGCCGATGCCGATCAAATGGCCCGCCAGGCCTTGGCGGTGGGATCCCCTATTCGAGACAGGGTGCTGGAACGCTATGGAAAGGCCATCCAAACGCCCTCTGGAGATCTGGATCGCCGGCGGTTGGGCCAGATCGTGTTTGCCGATGCTGCCGAGCGGGCTTGGCTAGAGGCCCAGATCCACCCTTTTGTTAAAGCTCAACTGCAAGATTTTCTGTTCGGGTTAGCGGAGCAGAGCTCTGAGGCGCATGGCGTGTTGCTTGAGGAAGGGCCTGGTTCCCAAAAGAACAGCGGGCCAGGGTTTTCCTCTGCCCAGGGATCCCAAACCGTTTGTCTGATGATCCCGTTGCTGTTTGAAGCCCACATGGAAAATTGGGCCAGCGAGATTTGGGTGGTGACTTGCACCCCAGAGCAGCAGCGGCAACGCCTTGCCCGCCGGGATCCCCTGACGCCGGAAGAAATCGAAGCTCGCATTGCCAGCCAGTGGCCTTTGGCGGAAAAAGTGCGCCGTGCCGATGTGGTGCTGGACAACTCCGGATCCCTGGCTGAGCTGGAAGCCCAGGTGAAGCAAGCTTTGGCGTCGGCGGGCCAGAGGCCATTTGCCTCACCCCCGCGGGCCGGATACAGTGACGGATAGGGGATCCCCTACGCCCCGGTGGGACGGAGGGTAGCCATGTACGGGTGGGTTGAGGGAGAAACGATGCAGGAAGCAGGCTGCGTTGGCGAGACGGAGTTTGCTCAAGCTCTGGCCGCGCGGGAGCGGGAAATCCAGCTTTTGCGAGAGCGCAATCGCATCTTGCAGGGCCAGATAGACCTTCTGGAGCTGCGCCAAGAAAAGCAACACCGGCAAATTCGCAGCTATGAGGCGGAGATCGAGCAGCTTTACCAAGAGAAGCAGTTGCTGGAGCAGATGATTCAAGAGTTGCCAGAGCTCTACCGGCGCAAGCTGCAGGCCCGCCTTCAGCCCATTCGCGAGCGCATCGCCGCCATCCAGGCCGAGAATCGCCAGCTTAGGAAGGAGTTGTACCAGCTCAGCTACCGCGTGCAGCACATGGATCAGCTCGACTCGCCCGGCTGGAGAGTGCAACTGCCCCAGCTTCCCTCTCTGCGTCGCCGGGATCCCAAGTCCTCAGCGGAGCGGAGCACAAAAGCTCTGCCGGTCTCCCCCCCTGGTGTCCAGCCCTGCTCTTGATGGGCAAGGAGGGATCCCGCCATCGAGAAGCCAGAATAGGGGAGCCCCGGTGGGATCGCGTCAGCAGAGCAGAGCTCTTGCGCGGTTCCGGTTGGGGCGCTGCTTGCTTGGAGATCCCGGAAATGGCCACCGCTGGCAACTATGAACCCCTGCATTTAAAATACCGCCCGCAGCGCTTTGCCGATGTGGTCGGCCAAGGAGCGGTGGTGCAAACGCTGGCCAATGCCATCCGGCTGGGGCGGGTGGCGCCTGCCTATTTGTTCTGCGGGCCGCGGGGCACGGGAAAAACCTCCAGCGCCCGCATCTTGGCCAAGTCTTTGAATTGTGAACAGGGGCCGACGCCGGATCCCTGCCAGGCGTGCAGCCAATGCCGCGCCATCACTGCGGGAGCCTCCCTGGATGTTCTCGAGATTGACGCGGCCAGCAACACCGGCGTAGACAACATCCGCGAGCTGATCGAGCGGGCCCAGTTTGCCCCGGTGAACAGCCGCTACAAAGTCTATGTCATCGACGAGTGCCACATGCTCAGCAATGCGGCCTTCAACGCCTTGCTGAAAACTCTTGAAGAGCCGCCCCCCCGCGTGGTATTTGTCCTGGCCACCACTGACCCGCAGCGGGTTTTGCCCACCATTGTTTCCCGCTGTCAGCGGTTTGACTTCCGCCGCATCCCCCTCGACGACATGGTGGCCCACCTGGGCAAGATCGCCGCCCAAGAAGGGATCCCTATCACGCCGGAGGCGCTGCAACTGGTGGCCCAACTTTCCCAAGGGGGCCTGAGGGACGCCGAACGCCTGCTGGACCAGCTCAGCCTCTTGGAAGGATCCATCACCCCGGAGGCGGTTTGGGACTTGGTGGGCGGGATCCCGGAACAGCAGCTTTTGGCTCTGATGGATGCGCTGCTGGCTCAGGATGTGCAGGCGGTGCTCAGCCAAACTCGGCAATTGTTGGAGCGGGGCAAAGAGCCCTTAGCCCTGTTGCAGAACTTGGTGGCCCTTTACCGGGATCTGCTGCTGGTCAAGACAGCCCCCCAGCAACGGGAGTTGGTGGCTGTAACGGACTCCACCTGGGCAGCCCTGCAGCAACGGGCCCCTCGCTACTCGGTGGAGATACTGCTGGCAGCCCAGAGCCATCTGCGCCAGTGTGAGCCGCAAATTCGTCAAAGCGGACAGCCCCAACTGTGGTTGGAAATTGCCCTAGTGGATCTGCTGGGCCAGCTGCGCCCAAGCATGGTGGCTGAGGATTCAGCGGAACGGAGTCCTTTCCCAGCCCTTGACCTATCTCCTGCACCCCAGAGAACTCCCCCGGACGGGACAGCCCCTCCGGCCCCTGCTGCGACCATCAGCCCATCAAGCCCATCAACTGTTGGTGAGATAGATGAATTAACTGTTGGGCCTTCAGCCTCCCCTGCTGTTGCGTCGAGCCAGAAGGCAGATCGCGCTACTCGGACGGAGTCCTCGGAGCAGCCCAGAGAACCGGCAAGGGACGCCGCCACAGTCAAGCTGCTGCGCCCCCACTGGGACGAGTTCCTCAAGCGCCTCTCTCCCCTCACCAAGGCTCTGATGGGATCCGGCCACCTGCACCAAGAGACTCCTGAAGCAATTACCCTCGCCTTTCCCAGCAAGGGTCTGGTGGAAAAAGTGCGCAACAAAGAAGCCGAACTGCGGTCGGTGCTCCACAACCTGCTGCAGCGCCCTGTGCAGCTCAACTTGATTGTGCAGCGCTCCAGCGGGCCGCATGTTTCCATTCGCGTCAGCGGTGCGGAGTCCTCGGCACTGCTCAGCCGAGAAACAGACCTGCCCCCCGCCCCCCCAGATCCTGTCACCACGCCGGGGTTGCAGAGCGACAACACCAACAGTCGTGCTTCCTCAAGGGAGCCCAGGGCAGAACCGCAGAGCCACGGCCTTGCCCGGCGACAGCAACATTCCCCTTCTGACTCCAGCCCACCTTCGCCAGAACCTGAGCGGGACAATCCTATGGGTGGCCCCAAGGTGGCCGGCTTGGCAACCCAAGGACTTTTTCCTGCCGGTGCGAACAAAGTGCTCCGCACCGCTGTCGCGACCGATTCTCCAAGTCGTGCAGAGCGCCGCGACACCCTGCACGGTGGGCAGTCCTTCGAGCTAACCCAGGAGCTGGCGGAGATTGCCCGCCGTTTTGCCGACCACTTCAACGGCAGCTTGGTGGATTTGGAAGGGGTGTTGGGGTCTGACGTGACGGGATCCACGGAAGAGCTCTCCTCAATAGAGGCTATAGAAGCCGAGGGATCCCCTGACCTGCTCTCCGGTGAGACCTACGGCTCGCCAACAGGAGCAGAGCCGTCCGCGTCAGCGGGGCGGAGTCCTCATCCCGTAGACTTTCCCAATGCAGTAAGGAATCCGTCCTACCGGCGTGAGCAGTCTTCTCAGCTTGCCGTTCGCCTCAGCGGGACGGAGTCCTTGGAGGAGGAGCATGACTCTAGTCAATAATAAGC
>NZ_JANSHS010000293.1:0-3643 GCF_047461695.1 Synechococcus sp. R6-7 | reverse complement strand
CCGTCCCGCTGGCGCGATCAGCAGCCCAGGAGTCTCACCCTAACCTGAAATAACTGAAACGACTATAAAATGACTGCGGCCGGCTGAAGACCGGAAAGGGTCTTAAGTTGGTTCGGAATAACTGGCTATAGATCCCGAATCCAAGGGATCCGAGAGAGAGGTAGCCGCTGCCAGATCCCTTCACTTCCTTCTGGATCGAGCAGGCGCCAGGCCAGTAACCCGGCTGCCGAGAAGAAAACCAGAGCCAGCAACACCGCAAGGGTATTCTGTAGGCTTTTCAAAAGAGTCCGGAGAGGGGTTCTGCTCGACCCCACCTGAGCAGCTCCAGACTGCTGCCGAGCCTGGGCAGGTAGCTTTCCAGAAGTTGGAGAGG
The DNA here is from genome assembly GCF_047461695.1 of Synechococcus sp. R6-7. Classification (NCBI taxonomy): domain Bacteria; kingdom Bacillati; phylum Cyanobacteriota; class Cyanophyceae; order Synechococcales; family Synechococcaceae; genus Synechococcus; species Synechococcus sp. R6-7. Next base: position 3,270 of record NZ_JANSHS010000293.1, on the reverse strand, counting down.
AACTCAAGGGACGGGCAGGTGGAGCGAGGGTAGAGGACGTCAACTGGGCGGCAGGAATGGGTGGCCCTGGTAACCGATTCAAAGCCATAACCACAGCCTGAGGGCGCTGCTGCTGACGCATCCACCGGTTCAGCTCTGCCAGAGAGATGGCACAGAGGTTGTTGAGACCCAGACCCTGAATTCGCCCCACCAAAGGCCGGTCGTTGCTGACCAAAACCACCAGCGTTCCCGGCTGCTGCTGGGCCAGGGCATAGGCGCATTCGGCAATCGCTTCTTCCAAGCGTACCCTCATGGACTGATCGCCGGCACCAGCACCACCCACCAGGGCACGGGCTTCTGAGACGGCAAACCCTAGACTGGGCCAGTGGCGCAAAAACTCGCGGGCTGTCGATTCTTCTTGGGGATCAACAGCCTGCCGGCTCAGGCGTTCTAGCTCGGCCATCACTGCCTGCGGCAGCACACACACCCCAAATCGAGCCCACTCTTGCCATAGAGCCAGACGACCGGCCAGGATCACCGGGCTATCGAAGACGAGGAGAGGCGGGATCTCGGCCATGGGATGCGCCAGCGTTGGACTTAACCTCAATTGTGCAGCTTCCCCGAAGACTTGGGTAGCAGGGATCCCTCTGCCAGGCAGAGGCGGATGGCCAGTGGGTAGAGGCGGTGCTCCTGGGTCTGGATGCGCCGGTAAAGGGATTCCACAGTATCTTCGGGCAGAACCGGCACGGCTGCTTGGGCCACGATGGGGCCACTGTCCATTTCCAAGGTGACCCGATGGACAGTGCAGCCGGCAATTTTCACGCCGCACTTCAGGGCTTGTTCAACAGCCCGCAGGCCCTTGAAGCTGGGCAGCAGGCTAGGATGCAGGTTCAGGACGCGATCCGGGTAGGCGGACAACAACACCTGGGTAACCAGGCGCATCCACCCGGCCATGATCACCCATTCCACGTGATGCTGCCAGAGCACTTGGAGGATAGCTGCATCCAGGTCTTCGCGACAGGGGTAGTCTCGGTGGTCGAGCAAGACGCAAGGGATCCCTCGCTTTTGGGCCCGCTGCCGCACATAAGCTTTGGGATTGTTGGTGATGACCACAGCAATCTGGGCCTGCAGTTCCCCAGCCTCAATGGCTTGGGCAATAGCTTCGAAATTGCTGCCATTGCCGGAAGCCAAAATGCCAAGGATCCCCGGTTGAGAGGGCACTGGGATCCCGTCGGGATCCGGCCAGAGTAAGCTGGGCGAGTTCATGAGCGTTTGGTGGGAAAGTCTGCAGCCCCGCTATTATGAACTATCCCACCGCAAGGGCGATCCCCAGGAGCAAGAGCAAGATGACCCCTGAGCAGGAAAGCTTGTCGATTCAAACCGCAGCCAGCCTGTCCCAAGGTTTGGAAGCTTTGAACCGAGTTGTTCAGAATCACGAGGTGTTGATTGCCGAAATTCGAGAAGGTCAAGCAATGCTGGGCCAGTATTTTCGAGAAGCCCTAGACCGCTTTGACGAGCGCACCCGCGCCATTGAGCGTAGACCCAGCCGATCCCAACAATTGAGGCCGGATCTTATGGACTCCGTCCCGCTGTCGCCGGCAACCACCTGATCTAGAGTGGGAAAGCATGGGCAGTGGGTGTGAGAGCATGGCTCCTTTGCAAGGACGACGCCGGCGGTTTTGGATTTGCAGCATGGTAGTCATCCTGTCCGGGTTTATGGGATCCCTGCTGGCGGGATCAGCGCAGAACCTGGGAGCACAAGCGCAGCAGAGCCTGACTCAAGCCCAACTGGAGCAAGCTCAATATGTGCGCAGTTGTGGCAGTTGCCATGTGGCGTTGCCCGCCCAAGTGTTGCCCACCGAAACCTGGCGACGGCTGCTGCAGGATCCCAACCACTATGGCCAGCAGATCCAGCCCCTGAGCGGTGTGGCTTTACAACTGGCCTGGGGCTATTTGCGGCCCAACTCCCGGCCCCTGCGACAGGGGGAACAGGTGCCCTATCGCTTGGCAGATTCTCGCTATTTCCGTGCCCTGCATCTGCAAGTGGAGTTTCCCACTCCTGTGCGGGTGAGCGCCTGTGTGGATTGTCACCCCAGGGCCAATGGGGGGGATTTTGCCAGCCTCTCTGCAGAATGGCAATCTTGAGGAGCGCAACTGAGGCAATGCAGGTGGATCTGGCCACCATTCTGGCAGGCTATGCCCAAGGCTACTTCCTGATGGCCGACGAAAAGACGGGATCCCTGGCCTGGTACGGCACCGACCGGCACGCGGTGATCCCCCTCGATGAGCGATTTCACTGCCCCCGTTCGTTGCGGCCCTTGGTGCGCAGCGGTCGCTTTCAGGTGCGGCTGAACTGCGCTTTTGAGCAGGTGGTAGAGGGCTGTGCCGCTCGTCCCCAAACCTGGATTAGCCCCGAGCTGAAGCAGATTTACGCAGCTCTGCACCGGTCTGGCTTTGCCCACAGCTTTGAAACCTGGCAGGGAGAGACCTTGGCAGGCGGGATCCTGGGTATTGCCCTTGGAGCGGCGTTTATCGGCGAGTCGATGTTCTACCGCATCCCCAACGGCTCGAAGGTGGCCTTGGTGAAGTTGGTGGAGCACTTACGGGAGCGGGGCTTTCGCCTCTTCGACGCTCAGTTGATGAACCCGCACCTGGCCCGTTTTGGTGCCTTTCTCATGGATGGACAAGAGTACCTGAAGCTATTGCAGCAGTGCCTGGGGATCCCTTGTCGGTTCAATTAAATCTGCAATGTTACGATAGCCGCCAGCAAAACATTGCAGCGGCTCTTGGTGGAAAATAGAAAGGGAATCCGTCCCGCTGTTGCAGGCGGATACATCCTGTGGTGGGCCCACACATGGGATCCGATGGGGAGGTTGCCATGAGCCAAAAGCTTCTGTTTGTCTGTCTGGGTAACATCTGTCGCTCTCCCACTGCTGAGGGCATCACCAATCACCTTTTGCGCAGCAGCGGCCATAAGGAAGCAATTATCTGCGACTCAGCAGGTACGGCAGCCTATCACATCGGCAGCCCCCCAGATAGGCGCATGCAACAAGCAGCCCGATGCTATGGCCTAGAGCTACAAGGCAAGGCCCGCCAGATTCGACCTGCCGACCTGCGCGAGTTTGACCTGATCCTGGCTATGGATCGACAAAATTACCGCGACATTCTCAGCTTGGATCCCCAGGGAAAATATGCCGAGAAAGTGCGCCTGATGTGCAGCTATTGCCGCTCTCATTCTGACGAAGAAGTTCCGGATCCCTACTACGGGGGTGAGGCTGGATTCCATTACGT
>NZ_JANSHS010000292.1:0-1486 GCF_047461695.1 Synechococcus sp. R6-7 | reverse complement strand
TCGATCCCCAGCAGGCGCACATATTCCCCTTGGTGTTCTGCCAGGATGGCCCCCAATGACTGCACCACCTCCGCCTCGTGGGTGCTGGTGATTGGGCTTTCGCTTTGCCAGGAAGAGGTTTTGAAGCGGCGAGCATCGGCATACTCTAGCCCCACGCGATAGCCTTGGGCCAACAGGGCACGAATTTGCTCCACCACCTCCGGCTTGAGAGGGGATCCGCCGCCGTTCCGGCCATTGCCGCGATGGGAAGAATGAGTCATGGGTGCCGTCTCCGTAGCCGTTGAGTTAGAGGTGCGCTGCAGTTCGTTGCGGATGGGAGCGATACAGACGAGGTTTTCGCTGCACTGGTAGCCCTCTCGCAGGGCTTGGTTGATGCCGATCACGTGTTGGGCAAACTTGGCATCGCTATCCTGGACGTCGGGCAGCCGGTCGGCCTCGGCCTGGGTGGTGATGATGGATCCAGAAGGCACGTACTTGCCTGGGGGGATCTCCACATCCTGGATCAGGCAATGCAACATGATGATGCAGCCATCCCCCACTCGCGCGTTGAACACGGTCGAGCGGAAGCCAATAAAGCAGTCGTTGCCCACGTAGGCCGGCCCGTGGATCAGAGCCATGTGGGCGATGGAAGTGTTTCTGCCAATCCAAACGGAGTAGGGTTGGCCGTCTTCCCCTATCACCCGCCCCTGTTCCAGGCCGTGGATGACCACCCCATCCTGAATGTTGGATCTGGCGCCAATGTGGAAGGGGGATCCCTCGTCAGCGCGAATGGAAGTTCCCGGGGCGATCAGCACCTCCGCTTCCACCCGCACATCCCCAATGAGGTTGGAGAAAGAATGCACGTAGGCTGTGGGATCGATCTTAGGCTCCGCCAGTCGGCGAGACCAGGGCGTTGGCGGTGCAGCATAGGTGTGAGCAGGCATAACCGTGAGCCTCTAGAACGCAGTAGGGCGGACAAGGGCAGCAAGAGAGATGAGAAGGGAAGGGATCCCAGCTAGCGTTGATCGCGCTTGTTGTAGAGAGAGCGACCGCCAACGCTGACCGTATCGATAATCGCCATCACCACTGCATCCAGCGGGCGAGTCTGGTTTCCTTGCGGCTGGCGAGCGGCACTGCCTTGGCTAACCAGCACCCACTCGTCAATGCCGGCCCCCACCGGATCGGCAGCCACAGCGTAATCGGGTTGCGGCTGGCCCTCGAGATCGACGTACTGCACCAACAAAAACTTCACGCCCGTCAAGCTGGGATCCTTTTGAGTGCTGGTGACGGTGCCCCGCACAATGGCAATACGCATCAGGGACGGGTGAAGGGACGGATGGCATTTACCCCTTCGCGGAACTGAGCCACATCCTCGGTGTAGCGAATGGGCAACACGTACTCCAGGTTCTCGTGGGGACGGGCGATAATGTGCCAAGACAACAACTGGCCGCCATTCACCCGCTTCACCGAGTCAATGCCGGCAGCCACCGAGGCTTGCACCTCCGAG
>NZ_JANSHS010000291.1:0-1943 GCF_047461695.1 Synechococcus sp. R6-7 | reverse complement strand
CCCCCGCGCCTTTGACCGCGCTTTTGACCGCTGGCGGGAGCTCTATCGGGCCGCCACGCAACAGCTAGAAGCCGCCAACCAGCAACTGCAGATGGCTCGCCGTCGGGAAGACCAGCAGGAAGCCAGGCGCCGCCAGCAGGAGGCTCTGCGCCAGCGGAACCTACTGTTGCAAATCGATACCCAGCGGGAGGAAAGCGACTTCTACCCCTACCGCTACCTAGCCAGCGAAGGGTTCCTGCCCGGCTACAACTTCCCCGCCTTGCCCGTGCGGGCCTGGGTGCCCCGCGGCAGCGAGGGCGAGTTCATCGCCCGGCCTCGCTTTTTGGCTATCCGCGAGTTTGCTCCCCACAACTTCCTCTACCATGAGGGCTGCCAGTGGGAAGCAGTGGCGTTTCAGGCTCCGCCCGGCGGCCTGGAGGAGCGCAAAAGTAGCCACAAGCTCTGTTTTAGCTGTGGGGCCTTTGCCGATCCCCACCTGGATTGCTGCCCCGTCTGCGGCACCCAGTTCGATGGGCAAAACAGCCTCTTTACCCAGCTTCTGGAAATGCCCAATGTGCGCATGCGGCGGCGGGATCGCATCACAGCTGACGAAGAGGAGCGGCGGCGGCAAGGCTACGAGTTGCAGACCTTCTTCCAGTTTGCTCCCGAAAGCTCTGGCTACCGCGTCCAAGAAGCTGATGTGCTGAGCGGACAAACTCCCCTGCTGCAGTTGCGCTATGCCCCGGCGGCCACCCTGCTACGCATCAACCACGGCTGGCGGGGAAGTGGAGGGCGCGGCTTTTTGGTCAACTTTGAAAATGGGGAAGTTCCCTCGCGAGATCAGCTTGAGCGGAACAGGGCAGGCTCGTCCAACCCAGTCCCCCTGCAGTCCATTCGCCTGGCGGTGCGCAGTACCCAAAACCTGTTGCTGGTGCGCCTGGTTCAGCCAGGGGTGGAGAATCCGCAGGCCCTGGAGACCACCCTGCGCTATGCCCTCAAGCGAGGGATCGAAGAGACCTTTGAGCTAGAAGAGACAGAGCTGGCCGCCGAGTGCATCGGCCAGGGATCCCATCAGGCCATGCTCTTCTACGAAACAGCAGAAGGGGGCGCTGGCGTCCTGCGGCGCCTGGTGGAAGAGCCCCAGGCTCTAGCGGAAGTGGCCCAAGTGGCGCTGGAGATCTGTCACTTCCAGCTTTCAGAGGCCGGGATCCAAGACCTGCGGCCCGAATGCCGAGCAGCCTGCTACGAATGCCTGCTCAGCTATGCCAACCAACGGGAAGCGCTGCAGCTTGACCGCTATCAGATCCGGGATCTTTTGGGCCTGCTGGTCAACAGCCGCACCGAGCTGCGCTCCCTGGGTCGCTCCCGCCAAGAGCACCTGGAGTGGCTGCGCCAGCTCCTGGACCCTCGCTCTGAACTGGAGCGCCGCTTTCTCGAAACGCTGGCAGCAGGAGGGTATCGGCTGCCTGAGGATGCCCAGAAAGCCATTGCCGATCCCGACTGCGTCGTTGACTTCTTCTACAGCCCCAACATCTGCATCTTCTGCGATGGCCCAGTCCACGACCAGCCTGCCCAAGCGGAACGGGATCGCCAACTGCGCTCGCAGCTGCAGGGACGGGGCTACCGCGTGCTTGTTCTGCGCTACAACCAAGATTTGCAAGAGCAGCTGGCTCGCTACCCAGAAGTATTTGGCAAGGGCAGCTAGTCCTGCTGGTGGGAAAACAGATAAGCTCCCACAAAAGCCAGGATTACCGCCAAGCCGCCCAAAACTCCCACCGTGTACCAGGGAAACTCCGCAAGCGGCTGGTAGGCGGCTGCCCGCATGCCAATGCTGGCGTAGGAAAGGGGCAGGCAATAGACCAGCACCTGCAGGTAGGTCGGCAACTGGGCGGGATCGAAAAAGGTGGCCCCTAGGAAAGACATGGGCGTAATCAAAAAGTTGGTTAGCACGCCCACACTCTCCA
>NZ_JANSHS010000290.1:0-798 GCF_047461695.1 Synechococcus sp. R6-7 | reverse complement strand
TGCGGGGCTCCTGCGATTTCTAGCTGAAGTAGGTGTTGACGGATGGTGGCACGGGCGTGAAACAGCCGGGACTTCACCGTTCCCACCGGGATCCCTAAAATCTCGGCAATCTCTTTCTGGGGCAGATCTTCTAGGTCGTGCAGAATCAGAACCATTCTGTGTTCAGGGCTGAGCTGGGCCATGCTTTGCTGTAGAGCCTGTTGGTAGTGCAAGTGCATCAGGTCGGGGCCAGGGTGAGCGATATCCGATCCGAGGACCAGGTTTTGGGTTTGGGAGTGTTGCCGGGCGCAGCGCCGTCGCTGATCTGAGGCCAAATTCCAGCAGATGCGATACAGCCAAGTGGAAAACTGGGCCGAGCCGCGAAACCGAGGCAACCCTTTCCAGGCACGAATAAACACTTCCTGTACCAGGTCATCCAAAAGATCGGCTCCACAAGGGATAGAGGATATTCCGTACCGACTGCTGGTATTTGCGGTAGAGTTGGCGAAAGCTCTGGCTGTCGCCGTTGAGGCAGCGCTGGATCAGCTCCCAATCGGATGTATCCTTTGCCGCCTGCACGAGAGGACGCTCCCTTGTTCTCAACCTTGCTTTGTCTGACTCCCAATGCCCCCAAAAGGTTCAAAGGATCCCTGTCTGCGATGGCCCTCCACTTCCCGCCAAGCAAGATATGGTCGTTTAGGCTAGAGTGAGACACCTGGGCTATACGAGAAAAGCCTTATGGCCCCATGCATTATTGCTCCGCAGCGCTGACGCGACGACGCGACCAATGTTTTAGGTGTGGGTGCAGTGTCCTAGTTT
>NZ_JANSHS010000289.1:0-7448 GCF_047461695.1 Synechococcus sp. R6-7 | reverse complement strand
CAGGAGAGTTCAGCGTGAATGTATCAGTACAGAACCCATGCAGGGCAACAACTGGCCGCCTACGCTACGCGAGAATACTGCGCTCAGATCCCGTCTTTCTTGGTCACTTTGATTGAGGAATGTCATGCCCTTGTCCGAGAGCTCCAGCCCGAACTAGAAGCTCTGTTCATGCGCCAAACCCGCCGGCAGAATTTTATCCTTTTCAGCCTCTACACCACCGATTTGTCGTTGCTCAACTTTGGCTCACTGGGGATCTCCTTGCCCACCTACCACTTTGAAACCCTCGCCGTGGCTGGGCAATTCTACACTTATGAGATTCGAGAGGGGAAAGCTGCCCCCTAGTCACCATGGCAACCATAGGATCTCAAGATCCAAAAGAATCTCAAAAGTTCGGCTAGATCTGGGCTCGTTCCAACAGGGTTTGCAGCTCTTCCAGGGCCAACTGGGCTGACTGGGCCTGCTGGTAAAGGGATTGCACCACCTCAGCACTGCTTTGGGCCGATTGCAGTGTGGATTGGCTCTGGCGCTGGATACGCTCTGCTAGGCCGCGAATGCGGTTGCTGGCTTCAGTGGTTCGCCCGGCCAATTTGCGGATCTCCTGGGCAATGGCTCCAAAGCCACCGGCACCACCGCTGCGGTTGGCCTCTACAGCCGCATTGAAAGAGAGCAGGCGAATGTATCCTGCCACCTCTACGATCAAATCCACGATGGTGTTGATCTCCTTGAGTTCGCGGGATAGCTCCTGGTTGTTGTCGGCAATTTCCTGGAAGAGGGTGCGCACCGCTTCTACCCCAGCAAAGGTGGCGGCAAAGGTGGATTTGCCCTTCTCCGAGAGGATCGAGCTAATCTCGATGATGCGGGCGTTGAGGCGAGCCAACTCCTCGGAGCGCTGTTGGGCCCGGCGACGTTCCATGTCTAAGGCCAGGTTTTGGTTGAGGATCTCGGCTTTTTGTCGCTCCAGATCCCGGGCATACTGGAGGCTGCGGTTTTTTTCCTGCTCCAGCTCTGCCAAGATCCTTTTCATCTCTTCCTGCTGCTCCTGTAGCTTGCGCTGGGTGGCCAGATGCACCTGGGCCTGGGCCACCAACAACACCGGCACATCGAGAAGGCGGTAGTCCTGGGATCCCAGTTGAACCACCACGGGGTCATAGATGGTCTCTTCGGGCCGTTGGAAGGCCCGGTCGGCTGCTTGGATGACATCGCAGTCGCCGGGGAGCAAGAGAAAATCCCGGCTATGGAACTCTACCATGGAGCTGATGGGCCGCTTCAAAAACACATCCAGGCCGTAGGGCTTGCTAAGCATCCACTCCAGAATGGCGCGGCGGGTCAACATTCCCCGCACCTGTGACCGCTCGTCCAGCACGATGACTCCTGAAAGGCTGCTGTCATCTTCTAGGCGGCGCACCACGTTCTCACAAGGGGTGGACTCGCTCACCTGAAACTCCACCAAGGCCAAATCGCGCAGCTTGGTGTTGATCGATAGGGTAGGAGTGGGTGGATTTGTCAGGGTAGCCATCACAGGGATCCTCGGCACACGTTGGGTACAGATGGGTTGGAGACTGATGTGTAGAGGAACACAAAAAGTCGGCTCTAGATCGGCCTTCAATGGGGTAATTTGTGCAGAAAATCGACCACCTTCAGTTTGCCCTGGGATCCCACCTTTTGCCCATAAGATTCTGCGGGATTGTACGGAAAGGATGGCCTGGGATCCCTTCTTTGCGGTTTGCTGGGACGGATCCCTTTGAAGCTGAATGTTCTGGGTTGGTATCTTGGATCCCTGATTGATCTGGAGCTGGATTTAGCGGGTTTCTGGATAGCAGTGGTAGATTTCCAGAATTTCGCTGCGTCCTCGGTTAAAGGCGGCCACCACTTGCGGGTCGAAATGGCTGCCGCTGTTGTCTTCTACAAACTGAAAGACCTCATTCAAAGCCCAGGCTTCTTTGTAGGGGCGACGGCTGGCCAAGGCATCGAAGACATCGGCTAAGGCCACAATCCGCCCTTCTAGAGGGATCCCTTCTCCTTTGAGGCCGCGCGGATACCCACTGCCGTCGAACTTCTCGTGGTGGGTAAGGGCGATGATGGCGCTCTTTTGCATCAGCTCGGAGTCGGACTTGCTGAGAATTTCGTAGCCGATCTCAGGGTGGCGGTTCATGATCTGCCGCTCTTCTGGGGTCAGGCGCCCCGGCTTTTGCAAGATGGCATCCGGGATCCCGATTTTGCCCACATCGTGCATAGGACTGGCGTAGAAGATCAGCTCTTGCTCATGGCTGGAGAGGCCCAAGTGCTTGGCGATGATGCGAGAGTAGTTGCTCATCCGCTTCAGGTGAAAGGAGGTATCTTGATCCCGGTATTCTGCGGCCAGAGACAGACAGAAGATGGTCTCGAAGTGGGCAGATTTGAGCTCTTCCCGCAATTGGACGTTTTGATAGGCAACCGCCGCCTGGGAGGCTAGGGCTTCTGCCACGCTAACTTCCAGCTCAGAAAAAGGTTGGCTCCACTCAGCCACCTGGTCAGGAGCTAGGGGGGTGGGGTGATCCGGCTTTAGGCGGTTCAACAGTTGTAGGGCGCCGAGGATCTTTCCTGAGGGATCCCGCATGGGCACAGTGAGCAAGGAGCGGGTGCGATAGCCGGTTTGCTGATCCACCTGTGGGTTAAAGGCATAGGGCCGGTCGGCGGGCAGGTGGTAGACATCTGGCAGATTCAGGCTCTCCCCGGTGAGCACCACATAGCCCACAATGCTGGAAGGGCTGAGGGGCAGGCGCAGATCCCGCAGCTCCTCATGGCGGTTGACCACGAAAAAGCGCAGTTCCTCCCCCTCTCGGACAAAAAGGCTGGCCCCATCACAGTGGGTCAGTTCTCGGGCTTGAGCAACAATCAACTCCAGCAGCCGCAGCAGATCCGTTTCTGAGGAGAGGGCGATCCCCACCTGAATCAGACGCTGGCTGAGGCGCAGGGCATCCGAGGCATCGAATTCGGTTGTGCTGGGGTGAAGACCGAAGGGGGTGGGCAGGCTCATAGCAGGGTTGGTCAGAAGCGTTCACAATGAGCGTTGACAATAAACAATGGCAGAGTCATGGGCGGCGAGCCATTTGCCCCCAGGGATCCTCACCGCTGTCCCGACTCAGTCCGGCTGGGTATCTGACACCTTCGGGGCGACCAGCAGCCCAAAAACACGCCAACACCACTCAAAGCAGCGATGCCTTACTTTAGCTCGAGGAGGCGAGAAGCGCTGTGACCCAGGTCAAGCCCAAGGAGGTAGATGAGATTTCCCTGCAGCTTGTTGTGGGCTTGGGCAATCCCGGCCCTCAATACGCCAATACTCGCCACAATTGCGGCTTTATGGTGGTGGATCGGCTGGCGCAGCGCTGGGGGATCCCATTGGTTTTGGAAAAGCGGTTCCAAGGCAGCTACGGAGAAGGGTTTGCCCTGGGAGGAAAGCGGCGCTTGCTCAAGCCGGAAACTTATATGAACTGTTCCGGCCAATCGGTGCGGGCGGTGCTGGATTGGTACAAGTTAGATCTCGCCTCTGTGCTGGTGGTGTACGACGATATGGACCTGCCGCTGGGTCGTCTGCGCCTGCGGGGATCCGGTTCTGCCGGTGGGCACAACGGCATGAAGTCCATCATTCAGCACTTGGGGAGCGAGGCGTTTCCACGGCTGCGTTTGGGGGTGGGCAAACCCAAGGGCAGCCAAGATGTGGTCGGGCATGTGTTGGGTGGATTCGCCCCTGCAGAACAAGAGGTGCTGGAGCGGGTGTTGAATACGGCGGTAGAGGCCGTGGAGTGCTGCTTGCAAGAGGGACTGAGGAAAGCCATGAACCGCTTTAATCCTCTGGATCTGTCTGGGCCATCGTCCGATTTGGATGGATCCAACCCTGCACCGGGCCATGGCGAGGCTTCCTCCTGAGGAGCAGCTCGTCGTCCACCTGGGTTGTTGGCTCTGAGGGATTTTCCAGGAGCGGGGTGATAAGGGCTTCGTCCCCCTGATGCAAAGGGATGAAGGGCAATACTCCAGATAAGTATCAATTATCTGGAGTATAAGAGTGCCTACCTGGGCGTTGCCAACAGTTCCCAAGGGAGGTTAGCTTCTGTAACAGTCTTCCAGCAGAAGGGCGAAAGGAATGGGAACGGCAGCGTTCCCACCAGGGCCGGCCCGAGACAAAAAGCTGTTCATCATTTGAGGGTGAGATCTTGCTGTTGAACAACCTAGATTCAGTGTTGCTTGCTGTTGAAGCCGCTGCCCCCCTTGAACCGGAAGGGGCTGCCAATCTTTTACCCCTGATCTTGGCGGCGGTGCTGATGGCTCTGGTGGTCATCTATCTGGCCAGCCGTATTGCCGGAGAAATCGCCGTTCGCCTCGGCTTTCCGCCGGTGCTGGGAGAATTGCTGGGGGGCGTCGCGGTAGGGGCCTCCGCTCTGGGGTTGCTTGTCTTCCCAGAAGGACAAGTTTCCGGCCAAGAGCTGCACACCTTGGCTCAATCCTCAGCACTGATGCAATTTCTGCAAGCCACTGCCGGCCTCGACGAGGGATCCCTGGTACAGGTGTTCTCCTCCCAAAGCCAGATCATCGACATCCTCTCCGAGATCGGGGTGATCGTCCTTTTGTTTGAAATCGGCCTCGAGTCGGATCTAGCCGAGCTGTTGCGGGTTGGCCCTCAAGCCGCAGCCGTAGCCGTCATCGGCGTTGCTGTGCCTTTCCTGGCCGGAACCCTGGGCTTGCTCTACCTGTTTCATGTGCCCGTTATCCCCGCCATATTTGCCGGCGCTGCCCTCACAGCAACCAGCATCGGCATCACCGCCCGCGTCTTGGCCGAGCTGCAAAAACTCACCTCCCCAGAAGGACAGGTGATCATCGGCGCCGCCGTCTTGGATGACGTGTTGGGCATCATCATCTTGGCCGTGGTGGCGGGCTTGGCCAAAAACGGAGAAGTCAACCTTTCCGATATCGGCATCATCATCCTCAGTGCCATCCTCTTCTTGGTCGGCTCCATTGTTTTGGGGCGCCTTCTCAGCCCCTACTTTGTGGCCCTTCTCAACAGCCTGAAGACCCGAGGTAACCCCCTTCTGCCCGCCCTTGTGCTGGCCTTTCTGCTGGCTTATGTAGGGCAAATCATTCATCTAGAAGCGATTTTGGGCGCCTTTGCCGCTGGCCTGATCTTGGCCGAAACCGAGAAACGGCAAGAGCTGGAAGAACAGATCAAGCCCATTTCCGACCTATTGGTGCCCATCTTCTTCGTCTGCGTCGGGGCCAAAACCAACCTTGCCGTACTCAACCCCACCCTCCCCGTCAACCGAGAGGGGCTGATCATTGCCGTCTTCTTGATCGGAGTTGCCATTGTGGGCAAGCTAGCAGCGGGCTTGGGGGCCTTTGGCAAGCCGGGCATCAACCGCTACGCCATCGGGGTGGGCATGATTCCCCGGGGTGAGGTGGGCCTGGTGTTTGCCGGCGTGGGAGCCGCCAGTGGAGTTCTCTCCGATGCCCTCGATGTCAGCATTATCGTCATGGTGATTGCCACCACCTTTGTCGCTCCCCTCTGGCTGCGGGGAGTGTTGATTGGGGAAGCCAACTCCCCCTCCCTCCTGGACTTGCAGGCAGAAGCGTCAGAGCAAGAGCGCAAAGGCGGCGCCGACGAGACCGCGTCATCGCTCCCAGACTCAGAACGGGTGGGCATCCCCGAGGGTTAAGTTATCTCAGCTTCCCCCTCAAACGCCCCCAGAGGGTCTGGAACAGCAGCCGCAGCGGATTGCGGCGTTGAGGCTTCACGTCAATTCTCTCCATCGTCTCCTCTTGGGGCAAAATTGCCTGCATCGAGGGCGGATCAAACCGCTGCAGTGTTGTGGAGCGCCGATCCACCACCTCCGCCTTCACGCTGCGAAAGCTTACAGACTGGAGATACCGCTGAAAATCTTCGTCTGACAACTGGCGAATGCAGTACTGCATCCGTACCTGATTCCCCAACAGGATCTGATCCCCATCCTTGAGATCCCAACTCAAACATCTCTGCCCATTCACAGAGACGCCGTTGGTGCTGCGCTTGCCCTCGATATTGCCGTCCAGCAGCCGGTAGGTATACTGGCCATCTTTTTGGGGTAGCCGCAGCAGCAGCGCGTGTTGCCGGGAAACCGCCGCCGAATCGATGACAATCGCATTGCTGGGATCCCTGCCGATGGAATAGGTGGCAGCACTGAGGGCCACAGCCCGCCGTCCCTGCTCATCATCGATCACCAACACATGCCAGATTTGGGAGGGGGAAGACTGTGCGCCGGTAGCCATGGTCTGGGGCCTTGAGCTGGAGCTGGATTGACCGTCGAAGTCGCAGTGCAGGCCCCTTTCGTGTTAGCGGGCTGGAAGCCACACCTCAGCCCATTGCCCAACCCTCGGTGAACCGCTGTGGGGAGAAGGTCAACGAGGGGGAGACTCGGCAAGAGAGGGGCTTTCCCCCATAATAGTAAGGCAGAGCTTCTGCAAAAAAAGAGGATAGCTGAAACGTGAACACGACTCCAACCCCAACCCTCCTCGAAGCCCTTCCCCCGATCTACCCCGGCGTTGCCGTCCGGGTCATCAACCCCAACGACACCTACTACTGCTTCGAGGGACAGGTACAGCGAGTTACCGACGACCATGCCGCTGTCCTCTTTGAAGGCGGCAACTGGGATAAATTGGTCACCTTCCGCCTCACAGAATTGGAAGTGGTGGACAAATCCCGCCCCTAGCCCTGCTCTCCCCTGTCCCTTTTGGCATCTCCCCATGCGCAGCCATTGGCAGGAACCTTTCCTCTGGATCCATGCCGCCGGCATCCTCCTCTTCCCCTTGTGGGTGGGGCTGACCCTGATCGGGCTGGCCACAGGGGATCCCCTCCTGCCGGTGGGGGTAGAGCAGGCCTGGGTGGCCGTGGTGGGCATTGGGCCGGTCTTTGCCATGCAGTGGCGCAAACCGTTTGACATCTTTAGCGTGTGGGTGGCTTCTGTCCCCCCAGAAGAACTCACCCTCGAGCAGCGCTGCATCTTGGCCGCCTTCCTCAGCCCCGAACATAAGATTTTGACGCTGTTGGCGGCAATCCTGATGCTGGAAGTCGGTGAGCGCCTCTACGACTTTGCCCCCCTCTTTGCCCCGCTCACCCCTGGCAACGGCACCCGCCTGGCCGGCCTGGCCATAGCCGCCTTCGGGTTTTGGGGATCCAACCTGTTCTTGCAGATCCCCATTGCAACGATACGGGTACTCCTCCTCAGCGAGCCGGAGCTGGCCCAAATGGATCCCGTCCCCGTCGAAGAGATCGAAAGCCGCTTCTCCGTCCTCGGCGATCGCCGCAGCCCACTCCTGCAACGGCTGTTGCGCCGCATCTCCGGCCAAGATTCAGAAGGCACCTCGAAAGACCAAAAAGACAAGGATAAAAACAGAGCGACAGAAAACCCCCAGCTCGAATCCGAGAAACGGGATCCCTCTGGGGA
>NZ_JANSHS010000288.1:0-5127 GCF_047461695.1 Synechococcus sp. R6-7 | reverse complement strand
CTTTCGATGTGTCCATCTTGGAAGTGGGGGATGGCGTTTTCGAGGTGAAATCCACCAGCGGCGACACGCAGTTGGGGGGCGACGACTTCGACAAGAAGATCGTCGATTGGATGGCCGAGCAGTTCAAGCAAATGGAAGGGATCGACCTGCGGCAAGACCGGCAGGCGCTGCAACGGCTAACGGAAGCCGCGGAAAAAGCCAAGATCGAGCTGTCCAGCGTTTCCGAAACCACCATCAACCTGCCCTTCATCACTGCCACTGCCGATGGGCCCAAGCACCTGGAGCTGAAGCTCTCCCGCGCCCAGTTTGAGCACCTCTGTGCCGACCTGCTGGAGCGCTGCAAGGGGCCGGTGGAGCAAGCCCTGCGGGATGCCAAGCTCACCAAGGCCGACATCAACGAAGTGGTGCTGGTGGGGGGATCTACCCGCATTCCGGCGGTGCAGCGGCTGGTGAGGGAGCTGCTGGGCAAAGAACCCAACCAGAGCGTCAACCCCGATGAGGTGGTGGCGGTTGGGGCGGCCATCCAAGCGGGTGTGCTGGCGGGCGAAGTCAAAGACGTGCTGCTGCTGGATGTCACCCCCTTGTCCTTGGGGGTGGAAACCTTGGGCGGCGTGGCCACCAAGCTCATCCCGCGCAACACCACCATCCCCACCCGCAAGTCGGAGATCTTCTCCACTGCCGAAGATGGGCAGACCTCCGTGGAAATCCACGTGGTGCAAGGGGAGCGGGAGCTGGCCCGCGACAACAAATCTCTGGGCCGCTTCAAGCTGGACGGGATCCCGCCGGCCCCCCGCGGTGTGCCGCAGATCGAGGTCACCTTCGACATCGACGCCAACGGCATCCTCAAGGTGACGGCCAAAGACAAAGGCAGCGGCAAAGAGCAGAGCATCTCCATCACCGGCGCCTCTACTTTGGATAGCAAAGAGGTGGAGCGCATGATTGCTGAGGCAGAAAAATACGCTGCCGAAGACCGGGCCCGCCGGGAGAAAATTGAGCGCCGCAACAAGGCCGACTCGCTGGCCTACCAAGCCGAGCGGCAGTTGAAGGAGTTGGGCGACAAGATCTCCTCCAGCAAACGCAGCCAAATCGAGACTCTGGTGCGAGAACTGCGGGAGGCCATCCAGCGGGAGGACGACAGCGCCATCCAGAGCAAAGAGCGGGAGCTGCAAGAGGCTCTCTACGCCATGAGCAGCGAGCTGTATCAACAGCCTGGGGCCTCCTCTAGCTCCGCTTCCGGCTCAGGGAAGACCTCCGGCGGCAGCGATGATGTGATCGATGCCGACTTCACCGAGAGCAAGTGACTGCTCAGGGATCCCTCCGTGGGCCGCGGGCCCAGGGCGGATCCCGCCCTTACTTGTAGCGCCGATAATGAGGAGGGACGGGATGGGCGATGGCGTCTAGCCCGCCTCCTCATTTTCTTCAGTAGGTCGGAGGGAAGGAGCCCTTGCCGGGGACGCCTAGCCTCGTGGTTTTCTGCCCACTCTCAGCGATTTGCCTGCGGACGCCTCCATGCAAAACTTTAAGGACTACTACAAGATTTTGGGGGTCAGCAAAACGGCCACTGCCGATGAGGTGAAACAAGCCTATCGGCGCCTAGCCCGCAAGTATCACCCAGATGTCAACCCCAACGACAAAGCGGCTGAAGAGAAATTCAAAGACATTAACGAAGCCTACGAAGTTCTCTCGGATCCCAGCAAGCGCAGGCAATACGACCAATTTGGCCAATACTATCAGCAGGGCGGGTTTCGCTCCAGCCGCGATGCCTACACCTACAGCAGCAGCCCCTTCAGCCAAGACTTTGGGGGGAGCGGATTTGGGGGGAGTGGCGTCGATTTCAGCCAATTTGATGATTTTCAAGACTTCATCGATCAACTGCTGGGCCGGGTGCGCAGCCAAACCACAGACCGCAGCAGCGGATTTTCGGGATCCACTGGCAACACCAGTTACGATGCTGAGGCCACCATCCAGATCAGCATTCCAGAAGCTTTTGAGGGGGGCAAGCGTCGCCTGCGGGTGGGCGGGGATCGCGTGCTCGAGGTAAACATCCCGCCGGGAATTACGCCAGGGAAGCGGATTCGCCTGCGCGGCCAAGGCCACCCCAACCCCAACGGCGGTGCCGGTGATCTGTACCTTAAAATTGAGCTGAAAGACCACCCCTTCTATCGCCTAGAGGGATTCGACGTTTACTGCGATCTGCCCATCAGCCCCAGCGAAGCGGTTTTGGGCGCCCAGGTGGAGGTGCCCACCTTGGATGGGGTGGTGAAGCTGCGGATCCCACCTGGCATGCAGCCGGGGCGAAAGTTGCGGCTGGCGGAAAGGGGATTTCCCAAAGGCAACGGAGAACGGGGGGATTTTTACGTGGTGGTGCAGATCCATTTGCCCACCCAGATCTCCGAAGAAGAGCGAGAACTTTACGAAAGGCTGCAGCGGGTTCAATCCTACGATCCCCGCGCCACCCTTAAGCTCTAGCATTGATATTCTCCGATATTCTCCCACGGCCAAAGCCTCAAGATTCTTGACAAGCGCTCCGCGCCGCCTGAAAGCAGGAAGCCGCCCTTCTAGCTTGCTTCCGGTAGCGGTAGGGCGGGGCTGGAGGCCCAGCCTTGGGGTCAAGATGGGGTCCTGCTGGAATCTGGTTGCGTCGGCGGGACGGGAGCTGCATTTGCTTCCAGAGGTTCCTGACGAGAGCATCCCTGGCTCCATTGCAGTTGCCGCAGGATCCCGCGCAACAAGGCCACCTCGGCTACGGTCAGGCCGGCTCGCTGGAACAGGGCGCGAAACTTGAGCATTTTGCGGCGGGCTGTGTGGGGGTGCAGGTAGCCAATTTGCAGCAACAGCGCTTCTAAGTGGTCGAAAAATCCCTCCAGCAGCTCGAAGGGGGCAAGCCTTTGAGGCGAGGGCATAGGAGGAGCAGGGGAAGGGCTCTGGCAGACGAGGGTGTACAGCTCATAGCAACAAATGGCCACGGCTTGGGCCAAGTTTAAAGAGGGATAGGTCGCATCGGTGGGGATCTGGATCTGGCGATGGCAAAGGGCCAGCTCCTCGTTGCTCAAGCCGCGATCTTCGGGGCCAAACACGAGGGCGGCAGGGCCGGCGGCCAGCAGAGCGGGAAAGGCTTGGCGGGGGGACTGAATTTGCCATTCGGGTGGGTAGGTTTGGCTGCGCCCCGTTGTCCCGAAAACCTGCACACACCCTTGCAGGGCTTCGGGCAAAGTTTGCACCTTCCGGGCTTGATGGAGCAGGTCTGCCCCATGCACGGCTGTGGTGATCGCTTCCATATCGAGGGGATCGCATTGGGGATCCACCAGCACCCACTGCCTGAAGCCCATGTTTTTCATCACGCGGGCAATGGCGCCGAGGTTGCGCGGCCCAGCCGGCTGCACCAATACAAGCCGTACCTGCGCCAGTTGTTCAGGGCCAGAGTGGGGTAATATCGGCATCAGGTTGGGATCCCCCAGAGTGCCTAGAGTAGAGAAGAGGAGCTTGATTTTGTCATAGATTGCATCCATGGGATCCGCATACCGTTGTTGGCTGAGCTTGATTTGTCTGGTGTTGGTGGGATGCTGCTGGGGATCCCCGGCGCTGGCTGCCCCTTCATCGCTGGCAGGGCCGGCTCAGGTATCGCCCCAGCTCGTTCGCGATAGCGACTCAGAGCGGTTTTCTCTGGCCGAGGCGCGGCAGCGGCTGGAAGCCATTGCCGAGGTCATGCGCTCGATTCGCCTGTGCAACCGGCCCAACTGCCGCTACCGAGATATCGCTGTGGACGTGTGGCCTGTGGACATATCCATCCCCAATGGTGGTGCCGAGCCGTTCTACGAGGGCAGCATCGACGCCATGATCGACCGTCCTTCCGGCAGCTTGGATAAAGCCCACTACCGGCTGCAGTTTCGCCAGGGGCGCTGGCAGTTGCTGGGGGGCGAAGAGGTGTCCGATGTCTCTTCCTTTTTCTTTGAGGGAGATACCTACGAGGTGTTCAGCGCCTACGGCACCCGCAGCCACAAAGCCAAGTTGGCAGATGCCGGCAGTAACCTGCGCGTGGGCTATCGGGAGCTGTATTACCGCGTTTTCGACCAGGGCCAAGAGCGTTTGCACTAGCGCTGCGGAGCACGATGAGAGGCCGGCAACACACCCTAGCCAGCTCTATTGCCCTAGAAGGCGTTGGCCTGCACACCGGCCTGCCAATTGGCTGCAGTCTGCATCCAGCTCCTGCCGGCAGCGGTCGGGTTTTTGTGCGGGTGGATCAACCGGGATCCCCTGAGATCCCGGCTCGGTTGGGATCCCTGGCCCCTGCCCATCTCTGCACCCTGTTGCAGCAGGGATCCCCCTCTGTTCAAGTGCAGACGGTGGAACACCTGCTGGCCGCCCTTTACATCCTGGGCATTGACAACTGCCGCATCGAGGTGGAGGGGCCGGAGCTGCCGATTCTGGATGGCTCTGCCCTGCCCTTTGTAGAGGCCATTGCCCAGGCCGGGATCCAGGCCCAAGATCAGCCGGCCCTGCTGGGGGTGATCCAAGAACCGGTCACTGTCTGGGCGGGGGAAGCCTTTGTCAGCGCCCTCCCCCATCCTACAGCCCGCTTTACCTATGGCATCGATTTTGCCGATTGCCCGATTGGAGAACAGTGGCTGAGCTGGAGGGAGAACAGGCCGGATTTTGTCCAGTCCATTGCGCCGGCCCGCACCTTCGCCCGCCAGCAGGATGTGGAGCTGGCCCGGGAACGGGGGCTAATCCAGGGGGGCAGCCTGGAAAATGCCATTGTCTGTAGCCAAACCGAGTGGTTGGGGCCATTGCGCTACCCAGATGAGCCGGTGCGCCATAAGCTGATAGATTTACTAGGAGATCTCAGCCTCCTGGGCTGCCGACTGCAGGGGCACATTGTGGCCTACAAGGCGGGCCATGCCCTGCACCACCGTTTGGCCGAGCAGTTGCTCAAGAGTGGATCCCTGCTGATCCATGAAGAGTGAGGGGGAGCAAGGGATCCGGTTGCGCAGCAACAACCCTGCCATCCTCAGTTGCGAGAGCGGTGCGGAGCACTTGTCTTCAAGGGGATCCCCAGGGTGGGATCCGCTTCATTCCCCTCCTTTCCGCAGCTCCCTGGGTGCTGATACATTTACGCTGAACACTGCT
>NZ_JANSHS010000287.1:0-752 GCF_047461695.1 Synechococcus sp. R6-7 | reverse complement strand
GCTTAGCGGTCGGAGCCGGGTAGTTTACGCTCTCACTTGCGCCTTGCTCCAAGAAAACCCCTGGCCTGGAGTGCCATCAACTGGTTGACCTAAGAACCGAGGGAACTGTCGGATGAGCGGATTTGAGCTGCCTTTGACGGTAGAGGTGTTGCGCTGGCTGGCCGGCGGGCAGTTGGCGGAGCGCCTGGAGCGGGCCGTGCGCCTGTGGGTGTTGCTCGATTGCTTGTATGGCGAGGAGGGATGGCGGGATCTGCCGGAAACGTTTGGCTATACCCACATTCGGGATCGCTTGCTCTCGCCGTGGCATCCCAAGCAGGATCTGGCACAAGGGATCCCTTCACCCTGTCCTGATGTTGACTGCATTTGCTGGAAACCCTTGAGGTTTTGGCTGAAGGATCCCAACCTATTGACCGCCTTAAAAGCAGAAGTTCCCGATCTGGAAACGCTGCTATCTGCCCGACCCTTTCACAAGACCCATCGCACACTGCGCAAAGAGCTGGATTACCTGGCTGCCCGGGGTTGGCTGCAACAAATTCAGGCCAACTCTAGGCGGAGAGATAATTTTCGCTGCCGTGCGCCGGGGGATCGTCCCCAACTGCCCGTATCTTCATCGGCTTTGACCTTATCGGGCCATCAACTGGAACAGATCTATCACATCCTCAGCGATGTGGCCTTTGTACATCCAGATGTGCAGGTTTTGCTGGATGAAATCTGGGCCAACCAAAGGACTCCGTCCCGCTGGCGCGAAAGGA
>NZ_JANSHS010000286.1:0-2163 GCF_047461695.1 Synechococcus sp. R6-7 | reverse complement strand
CGCGAAAGGACTCCGTCCCGCTGGCGCGATCAGCACTCGCAGCGGCGGCTTTTTGTCTGGTTTGAGTACATCCTCTCAGACGAACAGCAAGAACGGGTGGATGAATATCAAAGCCAGCTAGAAGCCCTTTGGGCCAACCCAGAAGCAGGGGTGATCGGTTTTGACTACGCCACCCGCCAACATGGGATCCGACACGTTCTCACTTACCCAGTCTGTTTGTTCTATGCCCGCCGCGCCAAGTATTTGGCAGCCTTTGGCCAGCTCCCCACCCCCGAAGGATCCCTGGGCTGGCACAATTTTCGGCTGGATCGGATCCAGTCTGAGCGCCTGGCGGTGATCCCCTGGGGCGATCCTTCTATCCCGGCAGAGCTGGCAATCCGCAAACGGCAAAAGAAGCTGCCCAGCCCAGAGGAAGTCCAAGCAGCATGGGAAGAGGCCTGGGGATCCGATTTTTACCTGCCCAAGGCATTGTTGATCCTTCGATTTTCCCCGGAGTTTGCCCGTCGCTATGTGGAAAGCACAGTGCGACATCCCACCTTCCAGCCCATTGCCTACAAGCGGATCCCGGCTTTGGTGCAGCAGGCAGTGGCGGATGCGCGGGAGCGCGAACAGATTTTGAACATTGTCCGGCAAAGGCCGGCCAGCGACCGCTATTTTCGGGCCTGGGTGCGGGTGGGAGATACCAATTTCACCATGCGTTTGCGCGACTGGCGGCCCAACGGCGAGGTCATCGCTCCCCCGGCCTACCGGGAACAGATGGCTCGGGAAGCCCAGGCAGAGCTGCAGTTTTATCGCCCCGACCTGAAGCTTTCTTGACCTTCCTGCCCATGACCACCCTCTACCTAACCGAGCCGGGGACTGTGGTTCACTGCCAAAACCAAACCCTGCTCATTCGCCGCCGTGGTCAAGAGCAGCTTTGCCGCCTTGCGGAGGTGGAGCTGGTGGTGGTGTTGCCCGGGATCCAATTGACCAGCGCAGCTTTGGCCCAACTGCTGGATCGAGGCATCGAAACCATTTTTTTGCGTGCGGATGGCGGTTTTCGCGGTCGCCTGCAGGGATCCTTCTCCACCAACTCTGAGATCCGTCTGGCCCAGTATCAGCGGGCCTACTCCCCCTGGGGGCTGAGGTGGGCCAAGGTGATTGTGCGCGGCAAGATTCGCAACCAACGGGCAATTCTACAACTGCACAACCGGGCTACCCGCGGCCAAATTGCCCCCTTACAGGAGGGTATTGATGTTATCGCCGCCTACCTGCAACAGTTGGATCGCTCCACCACTCCTCCGGATCGAGAAGCGCTGATGGGCCTGGAGGGCATTTGCGCCCGCACCTACTACCAATCCCTGCAACATTGCTTTCCGCCTGAGTGGAACTTCACTGGCCGCAACCGACAGCCGCCGCTCGACCCGATCAACGCTCTGCTCAGTTGGGGCTACGGGGTGCTGCTGGCCCGCGTGTTCTCGGCAGTGGTGATGGCCGGGTTGGATCCCTATCTCGGCTTTTTCCACGCCAACTTGCCCTACCGCCCCAACCTGGTGCTGGACATGATGGAGGAGTTTCGACCCTTGGTGGTGGATTGGGCTGTGCTCCAGCTTGTCAAGGCTGGCCTGCTCACGCCGGAAGACTTTGAGCCGTCGCCGGATGGGACAGGCATATGGCTGGGATCCCTGGCCAAAAAACTGTTTTTGGGAGAGCTGGAACGCCGCTTCCGCGAGCCATTGCTCTATCCTCCCCAATCTCGCCGCCTGCCCCTCAGTCAAATTGTGCTGGAGCAAGCCCGCCGGCTGAGCCGTTGCCTGGTGAGCGGTGACCTAGACTATGAGCCCATAGAGCTGCGCTGATGCTGTGGTTGGTTTGCTACGACGTGGTGGACGATAAGCGGCGACAACAGTTGGCCAAGCAGTTGGAACAGTGTTGCCAGCGGGTGCAATACTCCGTGTTCGAATGCCCACTGGACACTGCAGAGTTGGAAAACAAGCTGGAACAGTCGTGGTTGCCCCTGCTGAATCTCAAGGAAGACAGTCTGCGGGCCTACCCTTTGGATGCCGCGGCCAAGAAGCAGGCCAAAGTCTTCGGGGGGCCTCCCCCCTATGAGCCGCCGGACTACCTGATCTTCTGAGGCTCTCCACCGGGCCGAAATTGTAAAGTTTTGTGCGCGATCTGTCG
>NZ_JANSHS010000285.1:0-865 GCF_047461695.1 Synechococcus sp. R6-7 | reverse complement strand
TTAGCGGTCGGAGTCGGGTAGTTTACTCGGAGATGCTGCTGTTGCCCTCCAATTCTGCTGATTTGTCCGACCGGCTCTCCAACCCCGTTCGCGCAAGCGGGCCAGACGCCTCAGGCTCTGCCGCCTAGCACCCCCAGCTTCGGTTGCTGCTTTTGCTGTTCAAATCCCCATGGCAGAACCCCAACGGCTACAGAAGCTCTTGGCTCAGCAGGGATTGGCCTCGCGTCGCCAGGTGGAAGCCTGGATCCTGGCCGGGCGCGTTCGGGTCAATGGGAAGGTGGTCACTGAGCTGGGCTCCAAAGCCGACCCAGAGCGGGATTGCATCGAGGTGAATGGGCAAGTGATCCCTTTGGCCAAGGATCCGGCGCGCCATGTTTTGCTCCTGCACAAGCCGGTGGGGGTTTTGTCAACCTGTGCAGATCCTTGGGGACGCAAGACGGTGTTGGATCTGCTCCCCCCACTCTGGAAACGGCAAACCCGCCTCTACCCGGTGGGCCGGCTGGATGCGGACAGCAGTGGCGCTTTGCTGCTCACCAATGATGGCGACTTGACCTTGAAGCTGACCCATCCGCGCTATCATCTGCCCAAAACCTACCGGGTACAGGTACAAGGGCATCCGAGTCAGGCCACTCTGCAACATTGGCGAGACGGAGTAGACTTAGAGGGGTACACCACTCTGCCGGCGGAGGTGGAGTTTTGTCCTGCCCCGGATTTCCGGCAAAGGGAGCATCCCAATTGCTCCTGGCTGAGGGTGGTGTTGTTTGAGGGACGCAACCGGCAAATTCGGCGGGTGGCGGAGCGTCTTGGGCATCCGGTGCTCAGCTTACATCGGGAAGCCATTGGCCCACTGGGCTTGGGCAACCTG
>NZ_JANSHS010000284.1:0-1992 GCF_047461695.1 Synechococcus sp. R6-7 | reverse complement strand
TCCCGCTGACGCGAAAGGACTCCGTCCCGCGAACAGTGGGTTGGCCAAACCAGGGGGGGAGCTCTAGGGATCCGCCACCTCAAAGGCCCATAGCCCCCGCTCGGCAGGGATCCGATGCAACTGCCCCTTGGGAAAGCGCCGTTGCAGCTCTGCCCCCTGCTGATCCCATACCCACTCGTTCATGAACAGGGTAAACGGCGGTTCTAGGTCTTGGCCGGGCAACGTCTCTGGGGAAAAAACCTTCACCTCCTGCTCCGGCCCAGCAAAAAATTGAATCCAACTTTGCCAGTAGATAGGCTCTCCCCAGCTGAAATAGGGGTAGGCAGTGCTAGCCGCCAGATAGAAGCGGTAGTCGGGATCCATTTGGCGAGCTGCCACATAGCGCCCGGTGGCCCCCACATCGTTGCCCTGCGTCCAGCCTTTGTGGACAAAGTCTCCAAAAATGGCCAGGTTCCACCCCCCAATCAGCAGGATTGCCCCCGCCATCGCCGCCGCCGGCAGCCAACTCCCGGCCCGGGATCCCCAGCGTTCCAGGAGACCTGCCAGCACTTGGATCCCTTCCAAGGTTAGATAGGCTACAAAGGGCAGGATCACCAGCAGGCGGGTGTAGTTGGGGGCTTTGGTGATGGCCAAGCTAAAGAGCAAGTAAAGAAACAGGAAACTGCCGATACACAGCCAGTCGTGGGGTTGGCTGCGCTTCTTGAAAAGGCGGTAGAGGCCGGATCCCAGCCCCAGCCAGATCAAAGCCCCCGTCAAGGGATCCACAAAAGCATGGCCGTAGTTGGGATAGATGTAGCCGCGGTCGTGCTGGCCGGGGTCGTTGAACATACTCAGGCCGTTGAAGATGTTGCGCCAGACCGCCTCCTCTGGCGTAGCCGCATTCACCCACATCTGTTGTAACGCCCGCCCTTCCGGGAAAAAGAGAAATTGTTGGCGAGAGTACTCGGCGCTCACCGCAGGTGCTGTGACCGTGGCCACCAGAATGGGCCCAGCCACCAGAAAAAAGCCCAGCGCCGCGGGCACCGTCAGCTTAGCCAGGACCCAGAGGGGATTAGCTTGCTTGTTTTCTCCTCGGAGATCCTCCCGGCCCAGGAGCAGGTACAGAACTCCAAACAGCAACCCCAGCAGGATCACCACCCGCCCCGGCAAATAGCCGTAGAGGGAGAAAGCCGCCGCTCCTCCCCCCAGATAGAGCAACAGGGGATTTTTTTCCCGCACGCCCTTGAGGAGCAAGGCCAGGGCCGCACACTCCACCAGCACAATCAGGTTTTCCCGCATGGCCATGCGGCTGATGCCCAGCAAGGCGTGGTTGGATCCCAAGAGGGCCGCCCCCGCCAAAGCCAGCCGGGATCCCCAAAATGCCCGAAAAAACCCGTAGGCCACCAGAATGGTGACGACCCCGAAGGCGGCATGTACCGTGCGCACATTGAGCAGCGTGACTCCCCCCATCAGCCGCGTCAGGCCGCCGAAGAGGCTGAACATGAAGCGGGGGAAATAGAAATACTCCGGCATCAGCCCAAAGATATCGGGATAGCGCACCCCTGAGGCGCGACGGGCCATGGAGGTGATCACAATCTCGTCAGTATTGATCTGAAAAGGGATGTTGGGCAGGTCGTAGAGGTAGATCGGGGCAAAGACCAACACCAACAGCCCCAGGTGCAACAGCTCCTGTTGCCAGCGCAGCCGCGTCGGATCCCAAGGGGGTTGAGCCGGGGAAAACTGCGCCCAATACAACCCCACCAGCAGGATGCTCAGCAGCCAGAGGCCAATCTGCAGCACGTGGTAGCCAAACACCCCGTACCAGAGGATCAGGGCTACCCCCAAGCCCAAGCCGGATCCCAGCAGGGGCAGATGCCGGGAGGTCATCACCCTATCCCAAACCGCCATAGAACCGATACGACTGGAATCAGGAACGAATCGATCCCTCTCAGCCTACCAGGCGCAAGATGCTCGACAAAACCAGAACTCAGCTAGAAATCGCAGGAGCCCCGC
>NZ_JANSHS010000283.1:0-3664 GCF_047461695.1 Synechococcus sp. R6-7 | reverse complement strand
GGGGGGGGCGGGTGGTGACCGAAACCGAGAGATACAGCTCGGGGTGGCGCTGGCGCAACTGGTTGACCAGCGTACCCTTACCCACTCCGCTGGGCCCTGTCAAAACCACCAAGCGACCGCGCGGGGTAGGAGCCGGAAGGGATCCCTGCTGCTGCGTACACTCAGAGG
Organism: Synechococcus sp. R6-7; assembly: GCF_047461695.1. NCBI lineage: Bacteria > Bacillati > Cyanobacteriota > Cyanophyceae > Synechococcales > Synechococcaceae > Synechococcus > Synechococcus sp. R6-7. The sequence goes on along the minus strand of NZ_JANSHS010000283.1, from coordinate 3,496 downwards.
GAACTGGGGTAGGAGAGGCTGGCATAGACAGAGACCGACGCAAGACGGCTGGGCAATTGACTTGTTTGGGTTGGTTTTAGGATATCTCACTCCTGGTTCCTCAGACGGCTCACAGCGATGGCTTTCACTCGGTTTCGTCTGGCAAACCGGGCTTGGCCGTGAGGAAGCGGTTGGCAACGGTTTCGGGTTGGATGGCGGAGAGGATAACGTGCCCGGAATCGGTGATAATGACAGCGCGGGTACGACGACCATAGGTGGCATCTATCAACTGGCCCCTCTCGCGGGCATCGCTGATGATGCGTTTGATGGGAGCTGACTCGGGACTGACAATGGCGACCACACGCCCAGCGGCGACGATGTTGCCAAAGCCAATGTTGATTAGGCGGGTATCCATGGGGTGATGAGCGAACCTAACGGTTGTCCGGCCAGCAACCTTCATTAAGGTAGCAAATGGGGCTCTTTCGCGGGTTTGCCACAACGACACCTGAGTTCTCGGCCAATTGGGCAGTGAGTTCTGGCGACAAGTCCCGTTCGGGTGAGCCGCAAAAAGGCTGTGGTTGCATAACAAGCTGCACCCTCCCAAACAACTTGCCCTGTTTATCGAGGACGGTAAAATCGTCAACATGAAGCCACTTCAATGGAACTTGAACTGTAAGCCTCAAAGGCCGCCGCTGTGGTAAGCGGTTTGAGGCAGCTCTGAAAACGAAAAGATCGACCCAGCACCCCAAGCTTGAATAGATTTCTTCCTTGCCTATGCTTGACCTGACTTGGCTGGATCCCCTTGTCCAGCACTTTCAACTGGGGGATCCAGAGCCACCCGAAGCCATCCGAGTGGGCCTCATTCACCAAACTTGGAAACTCAACACCTCTGAGGGATCCTTCATCGTCCAGCGCCTTCACCCCCGATTTGATCCTGCTGTCACTGAAGATGGTCAAGCCATCGGCCAATGGTTGAGACAACACGGCTTCCCCGTCCCCCAATTCCGCCGCGCTCGCGATGGATCCCTGCACTTGTCCTGGGCAGAAGGGCTGTGGCGGGTCATGGATTGTCTGCCGGGATCCTGTCACCCAACTCCTCCCAATTGGGGCTATCTGGAAGAGGCGGGGGCAGCCGTTGGACGCCTGCATCGACTCTTGGCCCAGATGGACTATCGTTTTCGCTTCCAGATCCCGCATTTTCACGATACGGCTCACCTTTGGCAACAGCTACGCCAGTATGAGCCGGCCCCAGAAGTGCAGGCAGAATGGCAGTTTTTAATCGAAACTGTGCCCAATCTTCTGCTGCCCTCGGGGATCCCAACTCAAATCATCCATGCCGATCTCAAGTTCAACAACTTTTTGTTCGATGAGCAGGGGCGATTTGTGGGCCTGGTGGATCTGGACACCTTTATGTATCACAATCTCTATGTTGAATTGGGGGATGCCCTGCGCTCCTGGGGCAAACGAGGAAATACCCTTCAGCCAGAGGCGATCCTGGCCGGGTTGCGGGGCTATGCCCAAACCGGGAACTTGCACGCCCTACAACCGGAACTCCTTCTCCAAGGGATCCAACTGATTACCCTGGAATTGGGGATGCGCTTTTTGCAGGATTGGTTTGAAGACGCTTACTGGAATTGGGATCCCCAGCGCTACCCCAGCCGCAAAGCCCATAACCTGGCCCGCTGCCAACAGCAAATTTGCCTCTATCAAGACCTAACCCAGAGGGCACCCCAACTGTTGGAGTCCATGCGCGCCCTTTTGTCTTGTGAGCAGCGGAAAGAGGGAAGGTAGCCAACAGGTTTGCCCAGCTTTTGACAGCTCGTTTTGGGATCTGCTACCGCGGCATAGGAATGAAACATTTCTAAATATTTCTGTGGCATTGCTTCCCGACTCTCCTCCCCCAGAGGGAGAGGGGCTGGGGGCGGTCGCGAAACGCCTAGGAAGTGTCTCAATCTAGTTTCAAATGACGATAACGCTCAATCTCGACTTTGACTTGGATCGCAATGGTCGGGAACACGCTCCAAGCTCCCCTAGGCAGTTTGCACTTGGCGCACCAACCCAGTCGTTTTCAGAGCAGCCAAAGCCCGATCCCGGTAACGGCCATAGCGCTCTTGCTTGTTGCGAAGCTGGCGCCCCTCCAAATCCGGCAGCAGCCCAAAATTGGCCGGCATCGGCTGAAAATGCTTGGGATCCGCGCTGCTGATGAATTGAAACAGGGATCCCATCATCGTTTCGGGGGGCAGCGTGATCAAGGGCAACCCCAGAGCCAGGCGGGCGGCGTTCTGTCCGGCCAACCATCCCCCTGCCACCGCGCAGGCATAGCCCTCGGTGCCCACCAACTGGCCGGCGGCAAACAGCGTGGGTCGGCGACGAAATTGCAAGGTCGGCCACAGAAGCTGGGGCGAATTCAAAAATGTATTGCGGTGCATCACCCCAAAGCGGACAAACTCCGCCTGTTCCAGGCCGGGGATGAGGCGAAAGACCCGCTGCTGTTCTCCCCATTTCAAGTTGGTTTGAAAGCCCACCAAGTTCCACAGCTGCCCTGCTTTGTCCTCTTGCCGCAACTGCACCACCGCGTAAGGACGGGATCCCGTGCGCGGATCCACCAGCCCCACCGGCTTCAAGGGGCCGAAACAGAGGGTGTCTTTGCCCCGGCGCGCCATTTCTTCAATCGGCAAGCAGCCCTCGAAAAACTTGCGCTCCTCCCGTTCAAAATCCTTGAGGGGCGCCTGCTCCGCCTCCACCAGCGCCCGCCAAAACCGTTCGTACTCCGCTTCCGTCATGGGGCAGTTGAGATAGGCTGCTTCCCCCTTGTCGTAGCGGGAAGCCTGAAACACCACCGCTCGGTTCAACGAATCCCCGGTAACAATGGGGCTAGACGCATCAAAAAAGCTCAGGTACTCCAGGCCCGTAAAGGCTTGCAGTGCCTTGGCCAGGGGATCGCTGGTCAGAGGGCCGGTACAGAGGACGGCAATGCCCTCCGGGATCTCCGTCACCTCCTCCCGACGCAGGGTGATGCGGGGATGGTTTTGAATGGCTTCCGTGAGAGCCTGGCTGAAGCGGGCCCGATCCACTGCCAATGCCCCTCCTGCCGGCACTGCATGGCAATCCGCCGTCGCGATCACCAGGGATCCCAGTTGTCGCAGTTCTTCCTTGAGTAGCCCTGCCGCCCGATCGCTGGCCGCAGCCCCAAAGGAGTTGCTGCACACCAGCTCCCCCAACTGATCGGTGTGATGGGCCGGGCTCTGACGCACGGGGCGCATCTCCGAAAGGATGACAGGCAACCCTGCCTGGGCAATTTGCCAAGCAGCTTCTGTCCCCGCCAACCCCCCGCCCACAACATGGATGGGGGCAAAGGCTCCCGCTCGTGCAAGCGGGCTGCAAGCCCTTGGGTTAGTTGGAGGGTTCATCACAACCTCCGGGAGGGAAGAGAAGAATGGAGCGCACCCTGCTAGGGCCGGAAACGGCTCAGGTCAAACCCACTATGGTGACATACTCCCGCACTCATGCTGACGCA
>NZ_JANSHS010000282.1:0-3416 GCF_047461695.1 Synechococcus sp. R6-7 | reverse complement strand
CGCCGGTGCCTCACCTTGCATAGATCTTCCCGCCCATTAGAATAGGCGAGCGGGATCCCAACTGACCAGGATTGAGGGATCGCCAACAGCAGATTAGCCGAACCGTCCGCTCACGTACTCTTCCGTTTCCCGATGGGCGGGAGAGTTAAAGATTTTCTCAGTGCGGTTAAACTCCACCAGCCGTCCGTAGCGAAACCCCTCTTCGTCGACTTCAGTGTTGAAGAAGGCGGTAAAGTCGGAGACCCGCGCTGCCTGCTGCATGTTGTGGGTAACGATAATGATCGTGTAGCGACGGCCCAGTTCCTTGAGCAACTCCTCAATGCGCAACGTGGAGATTGGATCCAACGAGGCACAGGGCTCGTCCATCAGGATCACCTCTGGTTGGATGGCCAAGGTGCGGGCAATGCAGAGGCGCTGCTGCTGTCCCCCCGAAAGGGAGAGGCCGCTCGTCTTCAACTTGTCTTTAACCTCGTCCCAGAGGACGGCCTGACGCAATGCGCGCTCTACCAGCTCATCCAAGTCTCCTTGGTAGCCGTTGACCCGTGGCCCAAAGGCAATGTTGTCGTAGATTGATTTGGGGAAAGGGTTGGGCTTTTGGAACACCAGGCCAACTCGCCGCCGCACTTCAGCAGGATCTACATCGGGATCGTAGATGTTTTTCCCGTGAAAAATTACGGATCCCTCTACTCTCGCCCCCGGGATCAGATCGTTCATGCGGTTAAAGCAGCGCAGCAAAGTACTCTTGCCGCAGCCCGAAGGGCCAATAAAAGCAGTGATGTGATTCTTGGGAATCTTCAGAGAAACCTGCTTCACCGCCAAATGAGAGCCGTAGTAAACACTGACTGCTTGCGTTTCCAGCTCAACAGTTAACTTGGCAGACTTCTTAGAGGAATCAGGAGTGCCGGGAAATGGAGGGCGCATAGGAATACCAGAGGTAGACGTTGCTTCAGAACCCAAACTCAAAATCGAAGAATAGTGAGGCAAAAATCTCAGAAGAACCAGATCAGATAGTAATGGTTTCCTGACGACGACTCAGCAGCAGCCGGAAACTGATCGTGGTGATCAAAACCAGAATCACCAAAGCCAAGGCTCCTCCCCAAGCAATTTTCTGCTGGTTCTCGAAGGGAACAATGGCAAAGTTGTAGATCAGCACCGCCAACGAGGCTACTGGCTTCAGCAGACCATTAGGCCATAGAAAGCTGAACAGAGCAGTAAAAATTAGAGGTGCAGTCTCCCCAGCTGCTCGGGCAATGGCCAAGGTCACTCCCGTCAGAACGACCGGCAAAGCAGCTGGCAAAACGACCCGAAACACAGTCTGCACCCGCGAAGCTCCCAAGGCGTAGGCGGCAGCCCGAGTGTCCGCCGGCACCAAGCGCAGAGCCTCCTCGCAGGAGAGGATGATGATCGGCAAAGTCAATACCGATAGAGCTACTCCGCCAGAAAGGGCAGAAAAGGTCTTGGTGGAAAGCACCAGCACCCCATAGGCGAACACGCCAGCGATGATGGAAGGAACCCCCGTCAGCACTTTGATAATGAAACGCAGAGATGATGCTGTAGAACTGTTCTGGCCGAACTCCGAGAGATAGATCGCAGCAAATAGACCAATAGGGAAAGTGATTGTAATGGCAATCGATACCACAATGATCGTTCCCAGCACAGCGTTGCCAAAGCCGCCTACCTGATCGCCAGGAGGAGGAGGAAGCTGGGTTAAGGTCTGCCAATTGAAGCGCTCAATGCCATTGACGAAAACATAGTAAAGGATGGAAGCGAGCACAACAATCGCAAAAATGCTGGAAGCAAAGATCAGGCCTGTCATCACCCAGTCCAGCACGACGCGCTTGGATCTGACTTTGCGTTTGAACAAATTGGCCTGTGCTGCCACTTGTGTCGCCATGTTCCTCTACTCCCGAGAAGCCGTCAAAGCAAACTTGACCTGACGAACCATCAGCTCAGCGATGATGTTGACCACCAGCGTAATGACCAGCAAGATCAAAGCCGCATACATCAGAGCCGAGATCTGCTCGTCGGCTGCTTCTGCAAACTCGCTGGCCAGCAATGCAGGGATGTTGCTGGCAGGGGCCAAAAGCGAGACTCTAATCCCCCGCGCATTGCCAATCAGCATTGCCACCGCCATGGTCTCGCCCAGGGCGCGTCCCAAACCCAGCACCACAGCCCCCAACATACCCCCAATCGCAGCCGGTAGTACCACTCCAAAAATGGCTTCCCATCGCGTAGCCCCCATCGCATAGGCAGCCGCGCGCAGCTCAGGAGGAACAGCCACCAAAACCTCTCTGGCGATGGCCGTGATGATGGGGATGATCATGATCCCCAAGACAACCCCTGCCGTCAGCATCCCCGGCCCAATCGGTGGTGTGCTGAAAATGGGAAGCCAATTGAAGTTCTCGTACAGGAACATCTGAACGGGGCGGAAGAAGGGGATGAAGACAAACAATCCCCAAATGCCGAACACCACACTGGGAATAGCCGCCAACAGCTCAACCACAATGATCAGAGCCAGACGCAAGGACTTCGGAAGAAAATCCTCGCTCAGAAAAATAGAGATGCCAAAGCTAAAAGGAACCCCCACAATCAGAGCGATGAGAGAAGTCACTAGCGTGCCGTAGATCTGTGGCCAGGCCCCATAGATATCCTCGACCGGATCCCAGGTGGTGTTCCAGAAAAAGCTTAGTCCAAACCTGTCTATAGCAGGTAAAGACTGAATGCCGATCTCCAGAGCAATCCAGAGCAGCAGGAAGGCCGAGAAAAACACGGCAATCCGCGTAGCCCAGATAAAAACCTGGTCGCGCCGGCGCTGGAAAACCGGCCGAGGCCGAAACATAGAACTGCTGTCAGAAAAAAAGGTATTCATCCGCCTGAAGCCAGAAGTGGTTGGTAAGAGTTTTTACGGGGTAATGCCTTCCAGCGCAGCCAGAGCTTTTTGCCGCGTTTCTTCCGGCAGAGGGACATATCCCAACTGCTCAGCGAAAGCCTGCCCCTCAGTAAGGCCGTAGCGGAGAAACTCTTTAACGGCCTTGGAAGTCTCGGCTTTGGGGTAAACCTTGTAGGCAAGGATCCAGGTGTAGCCCACAATAGGGTAAGAGTCTTCCCCAATAGGATCCGGATCGACCCCCAGCAAACGCTCGTCGAGCTGAATTCTGGCCAGCGCCGCTTTCTCCGTCTCGACGTTGGGAGTTACAAACTTGCCTGCCCGGTTTTCCAGACGGGCAATGTTCAGGTTGTTGAGCTTGGCAAAGCCGAATTCCACGTAGCCAATCGAGCCAGGAATTTGCTTGATCTGCTCGGAAACCCCTTCGTTCCCACGCGCCCCTACGCCGGTTGGCCAGTTTACCGAAGAGCCGCGACCCACCTTTTGCTTCCACTCTGGGCTAATAGCGCTGAGGTGAGTGGTGAAGATA
>NZ_JANSHS010000281.1:0-1858 GCF_047461695.1 Synechococcus sp. R6-7 | reverse complement strand
AGCTTATTATTGACTAGAGTCATGCTCTCATCACTTTGTAGCCTGTTTAACTTGAGCGCGAGCCTGCTTCACCATGGCAATTAAGGTTTGATGGGCGTCCTCGGAGTCCCGCAGGGGGTGGTCGAAGCGGATCCGCAGCGTTTGTACGGCCCCGTCGACCTGCACCCGCAAGTCCATCCCTTCCGGGTCAATGGCCTGCATGCGGGCTTGGGTAACTCCTTCCACCTGGCCAAAGACCCTGGCGTAGAGGGCTATTGCATCGGCATGATCTTCGTTCATGTGCTTGCAGATGCGCTCGCTAACTTGGGGGGTGAGAGGATCGCCCATGGCAGTTGTTTTTAGCTTACAGCCCTCAGTTTAAAGCTCCCGCCAGTCCACAGTAAACTACCCAACCCTACCCCTGGCCAGTACAATAATGCGGCTAACCCAGCGTTAAAAGCGGCGCTCCCGGATAGGCAGCCGTTTAGGTTTCAGAATAAAAAGGCAGGGATCCCTTCCCCTCCATCCCAGAGAACACCAGGGATCCAGGGGATCAAGCTTGTCCTTGGGCCTGTAGCTCCAACAGCTCATCTGCCATATCCAAAAAAGCCTCCCGATCCAGATAGGAGACATCTCCCACCCACTCCCCCAGCTTGACCACATAGACCTCGCTCAAGGTGGGCCGGCGCTGCAAATCGCGGGAATAGGCTTTCACCAACCCGAGCACCGATTGCTTTTTGACAATTCGCCTGTAGCGGGGATCGTCCTTGGCCCGCACACGATAGACGACTCCGGTCTCATCGCCAATTTCCATCTCAAACTGGCGCTCCCGCACCTCTTCAATGTAGAAGTTGCCATCTTCATCCAGCTTTTCTCGCTCTTCCACCACCACCTCGTAGCGGCGAGTGCGCAACACCTGCCCAAAAAACAATCCCCCATAGGGAATCTCGCGAAAGGCTAGCTGACGGCGGGAGATGGTATAGAGCGGCCCCCACAGGAAGGGATAGAGCAACGAGAGAATCCCGACCAGGAAGGCGATTGCCCCCAGAAAGGATCCCTCGCCGAAAGCGCGAGAGAGAACCAGCAACGCCACACCCACCAAAATGGCCGTGATGATGCGGCCCGTGCTCTTGAGGGCATCGCTCCAGTAAGCCGCATACTGAAGGCGCGTTGGCACCACCGGAATCACCGATTCGCATTCTTCTGGGGTTAGCTCCAACAACATGCTCCAAGGATCCTCACAATGCCACACTCCACCTGCAACGGGCCAGACCCTATCTTAAAATGAGGCAGGGGCGCTTCGCCGCCGGGCTTGTCTGCTGCCAGTTCTTGCACTTCCCATTTCCATGCTGACAGGATCCCATTGCTCCTCGACCGGCCAGACCATCAGACAGCAGGTGGCCCAGTTGGACGAGGGATCCCGTCGAGACAAGGCTTGGCTGGGGGATGCGGTGTTGAGCTTGTTTGCCCGGCAGTGGCTGCTTGGGCCACCTCAAGACTGGCAAGTGCCTTCCCCGCCCAGTTGTGACCTGAATCGCGCAGAACTCTTCACTTGGCTGACCTCCAACCAATTTTTGTCGGCCTTCAGGGATCCCACGCAGGTTGAGGCGGAAATCGGCCTATCTAGGGCGGCTTTGTGCTATGCTGCCTGCAGCGGCAGGGTAGTCAACCGCTCTAAAAACCCAACAGTCTCACGACTGGATGCAGCCTCAATAGGTTTTGTAGTTGTTGTTTGCAACGGTACCTAAGGGCATTGGGGAACCGCCCTGCACCCGCGTCAGCGGCGCGTAGCGCTTGGGGGAACGCCTGGGGAGATGAGCACCGCTGTCGTAGAGGGGCAACCCAACACGGTAAGTGCTGTCGCAGAACCAGGAACCAG
>NZ_JANSHS010000280.1:0-11820 GCF_047461695.1 Synechococcus sp. R6-7 | reverse complement strand
GTGCGGGCCTCCAGCCCGAAAATTTGGTGACGGGGATCGACAACGGCGATTGAGTTGCCGCATTCCCCAAGGCTACGGATTTGGAGATGGAGGCAAGCTCCGTTTGTAGACATCGGGCCACATACTCAACCGCAGCGTAGGTGGTGGCTTTGCCAAGGCTAAGGCGAATGGATCCCAGCGCCTCGGCTTCTGAGTGGCCCATGGCCAAGAGGATGCGGCTGGGGATCAGTTGGCCGCTGCTACAGGCGGAGCCGGCGCTAATGGCGATCCCCTGGCGGCTTAGGGCCCTGACCAGCACATTCCCCGGGATCCCTGCGGCGCAGTAGCTGAGGTGGTGGGGCAGGCGCTGCTCCAAACGGACGGGGCCGGTCAGCCGCAAACCGGGCACCTCCGCTAGCAACTGGGCCAAATGCCGTTGCAATTGCCGCAGGCGGGCCGTTTCTTGAGATAGCTCTTGGGCCGCCAAAGCTGCCGCCACTCCCAAGCCGACAATGCCCGGGATCCCTTGGGTGCCAGCCCGCAGCCGCCGTTCTTGCCCACCCCCCCGCAGCAGCGGTCGCAGCTCCACCCCTGGGCGCACGTACAGCGCCCCCACCCCCTGGGGCCCGTAGAGTTTATGCCCGGAAAGGGAGAGCAGATCCACCGGCAGTTGCGCCAGATCCAGCGGGATCCGCCCCACCGTCTGCACAGCGTCGGTGTGGAAGAGCACCCCCGCCTGGCGACAGATCTGACCCAGCTCTGCAATGGGCTGCAGGGATCCCACCTCATTTTGGCCGTGGACGATGGAGACCAAAACGGTATTGGGTTGCAGCGCCTGGATCAAAGTCTGGGGATCCACCTGGCCGGCGGCGTTCACCAGCAGACGGGTGACCTGCCAGCCTTGGGACTGCAACTGGCGGGCAGCATTCTCCACCGAGGCGTGCTCGACGCTGGAGATGATGAGATGTTGGGGAGTAGAGTAGCGCTGGGCCACCCCAAACAGGGCCAGGTTGTTGGACTCCGTCCCGCCTGAGGTAAACAGCAGCGCCTCCGGCTCACAGTTAAGCAGCTCGGCCACCTGCTGCCGCGCCCGCTCCATGGCCATGGCGGCCCGTTCTCCCCACCCGTGCAAGCTGGAGGGGTTGCCCCAGCTTTCCTGCATCGCCATCTGCATGGCCTCGATCACCTCAGGCCGAGGCGGGGTGGTGGCGCTGTGGTCAAAGTAGAGGGCAGGATCCAAACGCAACATGCCAGCTCGACCAGCCGGGGCTCCGTGTTCCTATCTTAAGATCCTTGGCCAGTGTTGCCCAACGCTGGCAGCAGCTTCCCCTTGTTGAGGCCAAACCCGCTGGAGGCAAATTGAGCCTGCCTACTTGAAAAGACTAGTACGCTGGCGGTGCATCACCACCGATTCCACCAAGCCAATGGCCAGAAAATTGGTCAGTAGAGCCGAGCGGCCATAACTTAGAAAAGGCAAAGGCAAGCCGGTAATCGGGGCCAGGCCGATGGTCATGCTGATGTTCACCACCGCCTGAAAGAGGATCATCGCCAGCACCCCAATGGCAATCAGGGATCCAAAATTGTCCTTGGCCCCTTGGGCAATCCAGATCAGCCGCGCACACAGGATCCAGAACAGGATCAGCACCGTCAGGGTGCCCACAAAGCCCATCTCTTCCCCAATGGCGGAGAAAATAAAATCCGTGTGCTGTTCGGGGATGAAGTCCAGCTGGGTTTGGGTGCCCTGCTGGATGCCCTGTCCCCAGAGGCCGCCGGCTCCGATGGCAATGCGGGATTGAATGAGGTGATAGCCGGCTCCCCAGGGCTCTTGCATGGGATCGATAAAAATCTCCAGCCGCCGCCGCTGATAGGGCTTGAGAAGGTGCCAAGCTAGCTGACCCAACTGCCCCGAGAGCAGGTTGATTACCCCAAAAGTTACGGCCCCCGTCCACTGCCAGGGGAGACGCCAAGCAGCCAACCCCGCCATTCCCAGACACCAGAGCAGCCAAACCCAAAGCATCCAGCTCAGCTCTGGGCGAGTGTGTAAGCCATAGAGAATGGCTCCCACCCCCGGCGACAGGAGCAAGAGGATCCAACTGCCCTTGGCTCCGGCCCAGTAGAGCATGACCAGGACAATCACCACAAACACCAGGGCAGTGCCCAGGTTGGGCTGCAGGAAAATCAAGATCCAGGGAGGAGCAATGACGGCAACGGCCACCCAAATCTGGCTGAAGTACTTGATCGGCCAGTGGTGCAGGAGAGCAGCCAGGGTAACAATTACCCCCAGCTTGGCAAACTCAGAAGGCTGCACCTGAAAGCCAGCGATGGAGAGCCAGCGCTCCGCCCCTCCCCCCGCCGTGCCGAAAAAGAGCACTGCAATTAAACCTGCCAAGGTCAGGAAGTAGGTGAACCAGTGCCAGCGCAAAAGCCGCTCATACGGGATCCGGGCTACCATTCCCAAAAACACCAGGCTGATCCCGGCCATGATCAACTGCTGTACCCAGTAGTGGCTGATGGGACGCTCCCAGACTGCGCTGCGGATGGCAAGAATGCCGATGCCTGTCAAGGCCAGCACCGTGGCCAGCAACATGCCATCGAACTCGCGCCAAGGAGCCAAGATCTGCCGCAGAAGCTTTTTCCACCTAGGCTGAGAAGACACCTTTGGGTCAACGTTGCCCAGCAATAGACCCCATCCTCCAAAGCAAGGCCAGCACCAGTTTGACATGCCCCTTGCCCCACTGGCTCACTCTCGACCCCTCTCCCACGGGGGGAGCTATTCCCAGCTCTGCAGTTGCCCTAGCCAAGCGGAGAGGCGGGATCCCACCTCTTCTCGACGCCCTTCAAGATTGGCTGCCGTCCAAATCAGAAGCAGGCCCAGCAGGATCCCAGTGGCCCAGAGCAGCAGCGCATCAGTTGTTACCAACAGCCATCCCTGCCGCAGGATCCCCAGCCCAAAGGCCAGCGTGCCCACGAAGAGATAGGCTCTTACCCGCAAGGCCAAGCCCAGCAGACCCAAGGCCAAACCCAACCCTACCGGCCAAAAGCCCGTCCACCGTTGCCCGTGGGTTTCCACCAGCACCACCAGCAGCCATGTGCCCAAGGAAACCAGCCGCAGCCAATGCCGCCCCCGCCGTCCGTTGGTTTCCTGTAATCCCGGATCCACCTGGGCCACATAGAGCAGGGATCCCACCAGGGGCAGGGCATAGAACGTCAGGGAAGCCCAATCCTGATGCCAGCCGTAACTCCACAGGATCCAGTTGCTCAAGAACAGGCTGACATAGCCCAGGCGCACTTGGGATCTCCAGATAGCCAGCAGGGCATAGTAGGTTGCCCCCAGCAGCAGATTAAGGGTGTTATTTCCTCCCGCGGTTACCAGAAAAGCGGCCAGGGGCAGCACCAAGGCTGTATTCTGCCAAGGATCCGACGGCCAGCCCCACCCTCGCCAGGGCAAGCCATGGTAAACCAGCCCCAGCCCACAGAGCAGGGATCCGGCCCACCGCGCTATGGATAGCTGTGGCAGCCCCAGGAACACACTGCCCAGCAGAACCCCAGCTCCTTGCCATGCACTGAGGTAACCCCAGACCGTTGGCACCCAATTTTGCTCTGTTGGAGATTCTAGAGTTGAGGTTCTCGCCTGTCCGGCGGCATAGGCCACCAGGCCGGATCCCGTCAGCACCCAGAGCCCCTTCCCCCAAGGGCTGAGAGCGAAACTCCAAAGGGCGAGGCTGGCCAAGCCCCAGTTGCCGGCACCTATCCGCTGCAGCCAGGCCGCTTTCAGCCGCAGGGTCGCCACCAGCCAAGATGGACAGAGGCAGTAGCCCACTGCCAAGAGCAGCCCTAGCAAAGCTGTCAGCACCGCCGCTTCGTCCTCCCAGAATTCCCCAGTTTGCTGGCCGAGAAAGTAGACCCAGCTCTCGTAGGCCGCCAGCGATATTCCGAAAGCTCCCAGGATCCCCTTCCGGTTGGTAGGAGGAGGGCCTTCCTGTTCGCGACAGGGGTGCTGCTCCGGTGACTGTCGGCGCCCCACGCCCAGCAGCACGATGGAGAGACCTAAGCTGCCCAGACCTGTCAGCTCGCTCCATTCGAGTTCGAGATGGGATCCCAGCCAGCCCAAGCCGGCATAGATCAGCGGCGCTGTCCCCCAGCAACTCAGAGCCTTGACCCGCTGCAGGAGTTGTCCCCCTGAGGACTCCGTCCCACCAGCGCGATCGGGCCGCTCAAAGAGGAGTTTCTCCGGCCCAATCCAAAAGAGGATCCCCAGGCTTAGATTGATGACGGCAAGCAGAGGGGCAACAGGACGGGATCCCTGTACCACCCACAAGAGGCTGCTGGCCACCAACAGCTCCAAAGCCCAGATCAGCCCATAGGACAGCCCCTCCATTACAGACCATGAGATGGCCGACGAAGCCTCCTGACCGCTGCCGCCAGTTGAGACATCCTCCGCCCTGGAAGGAGACGGGCTTTCGCTCTCCAAGCCAGCAGGATGGACACCGCCGTCGCGATAAAAAGCGGGAGCCACTTCCACCCAAAGCCGCAAAACAATGGCCACCAGGACAGTCCCAGAGGCCAGGGTCAGAGCCACTGGGGAATCCAGGTACTTTCCACCACCGATGCGACCTGCTTCTGGCTGCAATGTCTGCAACGTTAGGGAAAGTAAAAGTACGATCCCCAGCAGAAAGCCAAAGCCATCCAGCACCGGTCGGTAAGCTGCCCGAAGGCGGGGAGAGAGGTAGTGGAACGGAGTCCCTAGGCTGTAGCGACAGCCGCTAGTGCTCCGCACCGCTGTCGCGAACAACAGCAGCACCCCCAAGGCCGTCAGCCATTCTGACTCCGTTAAAGCGGGGAACAGCCGATGGATTCCCACCAGACCGAACCCCCAGCCAAACGTCACTGTCAACAGCACCTCTGCTGGAACAACTGCGTTGGCGGTGTGGAGCTCATGGTCGGCGGAGGGGAAAGAGGCCCACACCCACACCTGAGTGGCCATCAGCAGCAACCCCAAGCCCAGACCCAGAAACTCAACCCCCGGCCTTCCAAAGGTGAGTAACTGGGCCAGCAAAAGGGAGAGAACTGCCGGGAAACGCAAAGACCCGCGCTCCGGGATCCCCTGCTGCCAGGAAAGGGATCCCAATCCCCCTTGCTCTAGGCTCTGCAGCCAGCGGGGCATGAACTCCAGGGGGGGCAGGGCCAATACCTGAGCTGCCGTCAAAACAAGAGGCACCAGCAGCCACAGCCAGCCAAAGGATTGTTCACCCGTCGCAGACAACTCGGGGAGCCGTTGCAGCAAAAACGCCAAGTAGCTGGATCCCACCAACACCGACCCTATGCCATCTGCACTTCGCTGCCACAGCCCCACGGGCAATCCCCAAAAGCGCCCTGACCCACCCAGAGCCACCCGCCCTGCCCATTCCAATAGGCCCACCAGCAGCAGAACCACTCCCCAACTGGACAGGCTAGTGCTCCGCACCGCTGGCGCGAACAAGTCGGGCAAAAGCCAGCGGATCCCGGCCAGCAGTGCCCCCACTCCGTAGGCGTGGGTCAGGAGTACCCAAAGAAAGTTGGGAGTTTCTCCTGATCTGGACTTTTGTTGTAGCCACCAGGCCAGGATCCCGGCGCTCAAAAGCAAGTGCCAAAAGCGAATGGCCGGATAGGGAAGGCTCAAGAGCAGCAGGGATCCCCCTAGCCCCAAAACCAAGCGCTCTGTTGGTTCCACCAGCCCAGAAAAGTCTGTCTCGCCGGCTTCTGGAGTGCTCCTCTGCCAGCGGGCCGCCAACCCCAACCACAGCACCTCGTAGGGCAGTAGCACCAACCCCAGCAATCCCCAGGGGGAATCAAGGGGCTGAAACCAGTTGATCACTGTAGCCACAACTGCTTGCCGCCAGCTTGGGGGCCACACCTGCCAAAAAGCCCAGCAAGTTTCCAGGCCCAGCAAGAACAGCAACGTCAAATGCACCCTAAGGACTTCGTCCCGCTGGGGCGACTGGGTGTGTCGGCGCAGACGCCCGGTTAGAACATGGATCCCCAGCAGGCTAATCCCCAGCAACTGCCAGCCGCTGAAAGGGCTCTCCGCCAAGCCAATGGCAGCCAGCAGCCAGCCCACCACCAACAGCACCCAGCTCCCCTCCCACCAGCGGGAGAGCGTCCCCTCCTGAGCGCCTTCTGCTACGATGTGCGGGGATCCCTGGGGCCATTCCGCTGCTAGCCAACCCAACAGGGCCACCGCCAACCCCAACTGCGGCACTTGGACATGCCCAGACAGCAGCCCCCGTAGGATTAACAGGGATCCGGCAGCCCCGATTAGCCAGATCTTGGAGCCCCGTAATTCCTGAGACCGGCGGCTCCAGGTGTAAATCACGGTGCTGAGGATCCCCAGATACAGGATCCCCAGGACAAAAGCAGGGCGAAGCTCCTGCGGCCCCAAGCTCCAGAAAGCGTGCAAGCCAGAGAGGGCCAAAAAGTTCACCAAGGTTCCGTAAAAGGCATTGGGCTCCACACCGCTGTCGCGAAAGCCGGCACCTGAACCCAGCGAGCGCACCCGACCCTCAGCCGTCAACGGGATCCCCAGCAGCAAGCCCAGCGCCAGGATGCGGATCCCCCAAAGGATCCCCAGCCCATCCAGGGCCCACACGTTCACCGGCACCAGCAGCAGGGCAATAGCCTCCAAGGTTTGACCGGTTAGACGCAGCCCTTCCTGCCGTTGGATCCATCCAGCACCTACCCCAAAAGCCGCCGTATAGGCCAAGAGCACCCCATACTGAGCAGTTGGAGAAAATTGCTCCCAGTGGCTGGCCGCCAGCACCCCCGAGGACACCACCACCAAAAACAGGCCCAGCAGCAACAGCCAAGCCACGCTCAGCTCTGACAGCAAGTTCCGCAGCAAAACAGCCAGCGCCGGGGTAGGGGGGGGCAAGGACTCCGTCCGAGTAGCGCGAGTGGATTGAGGGGCAGCTTGGGGCTCTTCTCCCCCCTCGACCGCAGGTTCCTCAACCCCAGATCCGGCCAGGCGAGCATTTCTTTCTCGCACCATCCCTGGGATCCAAATCAAATCCAGGAGCTGACCGATCCCCAGCAGCCCAAAGGTCAACAGCCAGAGCAAACCCGTCCGCCAGCGGCCCAGATAAAAACGGTGCAGGCCACAGATGCCAAACAAACCCAAAATCCAGAGCACGTAGGCCGAGCCAAGACGAGCCGGGATCTCGTCGCTGGGGGAAACTGCCGCTGACCTTGGTTCCTCCCCCTCTAGCCGATACTGCTCCACCAGCAAGCGAAAGTGCTCTGGAGTCAGCAAGCTCAGCTCCAGCCAGGCCCGCAAACCCTGCAAGACTTGCTGCCGGGATCCCCGAACGGTGAGCTGCAAAAGGACGTCGTCCGAGGAGCGCGAACGGTCAGATTGCGGCTCCTCTGTTCCTGAGGGCGGAGCGCGATCCTGGGATCCCATGGCCAGATTCCTTGAGCAAAAGGCTTGGGGCTACTGCTACTCTAAGCCTTGCTCTAGCCGGTTGCCATGCCGTTCTCAAATCCTTCTCCTGCTGCGGCAAAGCGAAAGAGCTACGCACCGCTGACGCGACCGCTAGAGGGCTTCGATTAGCCCTCTAAACCTCAGTCGGGATCCCTGGAATCTCGCTGCTGTTGGTGACGGGGAGTGTCATCATCTGCCCCAGCCGCGAAACGGTGAGCTCCGCCGCCGGAATGGGTTCCGAGACCTGTCCGCCGCTGAACACCATCACTCGGTCGCTGTACTGCAGGATCTCGTCCAAATCTGCAGAGGCAAAAAGAATAGCCGTACCCGTTTGGGTGCGTTCCAGCAATTGCCCCCAGACCCACAGCGCCGACTCAATGTCCAACCCTCGCGTTGGGTGCTCCATCAGCAAAAGACTCAGGGGTGTGGGCAAGAGAGCCAACTGGCTGCGCTGCTGGTTGCCCCCCGAGAGTTGCTCCACCCGGCTGTAGGGGTGACCGCGAATGCTGAAGTGTTCAATGGCCGCTTGGGCCTGTTGACGGGCCAGAGCCCAGTTGATCCAGGGATCCTGCTGCTGGAGGGCAAAATGCTCCTGCAAGGTTAAGCCGGGGATCAGCCCTTCCCGCAGCCGATCCGCCGGAGAAAACCCCACCCCACAGCGCAGATAGTCGCCGTAAGGACGGCCTGTCATCTCCTGCCCCCCCAACAGAATCCGGCCACGCCTGGGCGGCAACAACCCTGCACAGGTGAGCAGGAAAGAGCGTTGCCCACTGCCTTCCAAACCGGCCAACCCAATCACTTCCCCCGGCTGCACCGCCAGATCTGGCAAAGCCAAGGCAAACGGCTCATGCCGCACCACCAGGGAGCGCAACTCCAACAGGGGATCCGCCCTCCTTTGCGGAGAATGGGGCCGAGCCGGGGGTGCCAACTCCCGCCCGAACATCCAATCGATCAACCGCTGTTCCAGCAGGGCAATGTCCTCACCTCTAACAGGCAGCTCCCCCACCACCTCCCCCTGCCGCATCACCGTCACCCGATCGCAAAGGCACTCCACATCGGCCAGCTTGTGGGAGACGAAGATCACCGATTTGCCCTGCTCCGCCAACCTTCTCAGAGCCGCGAACAGAAGATCTTTTTGCGCTGCAGAAATGCCCGTCGTTGGCTCATCCAAAATCAAGGTGTTGATCCCCAGGGAAAGCAACCGCAGCATTTCCAGTTGTTGCCGTTCCCCCACCGTCAAACTGCCGATGGCTCCATCGGGGTTGAGATTGAAACCAAACTCTTCACAGGCTTTCTCGAGACGTCTTCGGCTTTCCCGCAGCCCCAAACCCAAGCGCCCCCGCTGCCCGGCAATAAAGTTTTCCAGCACCGTCAGAGAAGGAAAATCCAAGGGATCCTGGTGCAACATGCCAATGCCCAGGCGAATGGCTGCTGCAGGGCTGTCGATGCGAACCGGTTGCCCATCGATCCAAATCTCCCCCTGATCGCAGCGCAGAAAGCCGCTCAGGATCTTAACTAAGGTACTTTTGCCGGCCCCATTCTCCCCAAGCAGGCCGTGGATTGTGCCCGCCTCCACCCGCAAGGACACATCGCGGTTCGCCTGTACCGCCCCAAAACGCTTGTGGATGTGCAGCAGCTCGACCTTCATCTTGACTATGGTAACTTGCTCCCCCCAAACTCAAAATCCGGAAGAATACACTTGCTGAGGTTGCAAGCGCCAGTGCTACGATAGCGGCAGCTCGCCGTCAGGCGTTGGCTACGGACGAGTTCAGCATCGATCTGTGGTTCGCCCTGCCCCTCTTCTCCGCCCTTCCCCCCTGCCACCCATCTCGGATAGCAACCGCCTCAAAATCTTCTCAGGCAGCGCTAACCCGGCTCTGGCTCAAGAGGTGGCGCGTTACTTGGGCATGGATCTGGGCCCGATGTTGCGCAAGCGCTTTGCCGATGGCGAGCTGTACATCCAAATTCAGGAGTCGATTCGGGGTGCCGATGTCTACTTGGTGCAGCCCACTTGCCGCCCCGTCAACGACCACCTGATGGAACTGCTGGTGATCATCGATGCCTGTCGCCGCGCCTCTGCCCGGCAGATCACCGCTGTCTTGCCCTACTACGGCTACGCTCGTGCCGACCGCAAAACGGCAGGACGAGAAGCGATCACCGCCAAGCTGGTGGCCAACATGATCACCCAGGCAGGGGCCCATCGCGTGCTGGCCATGGATCTGCACTCGGCTCAGATTCAAGGCTACTTCGACATTCCCCTCGACCACGTCTACGCCCAGCCGGTATTACAGGCTTACCTCAAGGAAAAGGGCTTGCTCGACGAAGACATTGTGGTCGTCTCTCCCGATGTGGGGGGTGTGGCTCGTGCCCGTGCCTTTGCCAAAAAACTCAAGGAAGCCCCTCTGGCAATCATTGACAAGCGCCGCCAAGCCCACAACGATGTGGAAGTCATGAATCTGATTGGGGATGTGCGGGGGAAAACTGCCATCCTTGTGGATGACATGATCGATACCGCAGGCACCATCTCGGAAGGGGCAAAATTGCTGCGCAAGCTGGGGGCCAAGGCGGTTTACGCCTGCGCCATTCACCCTGTTTTTTCTGAGCCGGCCATTCAACGCCTGCGGGGTGGTCTATTTGAAGAGGTGATCGTCACCAACACCATCCCTATCCCTCCAGAGCAGCACTTTCCCGAGTTAACCGTTCTCTCGGTAGCCAATGTGCTGGGGGAAGCGATCTGGCGCATCCATGAAGATAGCTCCGTCAGCAGCATGTTTCACTAAAGTAAGTTTCAAAGTAAGTTTCTCCAGAGTATCGCTAGAGTAGAGTGGGTGCAGGGTGGGTGCGCCTGCTCCTTTTCCCTGTGGAGATCAGCCCAACCAGGCACCCCCGATCTGTCGTGATGGACTGGGTTGAGCCAGCTCCTCGGCCAGGTTTTCCCATGTCACCTCCCATTTCTCGCTCGCCAAGATCCGTTGTGCACGGTTTTGCTTTCCCGCGGACTGCTCCCAGGGAAGGGCAGTCCCTTCAAACCGAACTGGGTACAGCGCTGTACCCGCTGTTGCAATTACTGGGTCAACTGCTGAAAGTGCCCTTGGTCTATCTGGAACTGGATCAGCCGGGATCGGATCCCCACTCGTCTTCAAAAGGGATCCTCTACCGGGATCCGCAAGGGATCCCAGCCGGAGAACCTTTCAACCCCGATGTCGGCTCTGAGCAATGGCCTTTTCATGAGTCCTTTCTCTTGCAAACTGAGCAGGGGATCCGGTTGGCCGATCTGCACCTGCTCGACTGCCACCCTCGCCAACTGAGTTCCTTTGAACGGGAACAGATTGACCTCGTTGCCCTCAGCCTGAAGCAAATCCTTCTCCAGGCCCAGGAGCATCGGCAAACCCTCGAGCAGCTCCAATCCCAACTGCAGGACAGCCGCAGCACTGCTGCCCGCTACCAGCAGATCTTCGAGAACGCCGTCGAAGGCATTTTTCAAACCACCCTAGAGGGCAAATATCTGGTTGCCAACCCGGCCTTGGCCCATATTTTCGGCTAC
The DNA here is from genome assembly GCF_047461695.1 of Synechococcus sp. R6-7. Lineage (NCBI taxonomy): Bacteria > Bacillati > Cyanobacteriota > Cyanophyceae > Synechococcales > Synechococcaceae > Synechococcus > Synechococcus sp. R6-7. Next base: position 841 of record NZ_JANSHS010000280.1, on the reverse strand, counting down.
GAATCCCCTGAGGATTTGATGCACAACGTCTCCGATATTGGCACCCAAATCTATAGCGATCCGGAGCAACGAGCCGAATTCATCCAGCGCATGCTGAGAGAAGGTCAAGTTGTGAATTTTGAACACCAAGTCTGCTGCAAAGATGGCAGGCTAATTTGGATTTCTTTAAATGCCCGTACCATCTACAACGACCAAGGGGATCCCCTCTATTTTGAAGGATTTGTTACTGACATCACAGCATCCCGTCAACTTAAAGAACGACAACAACAATTGGAAGAAGCCCGCCGAGAGAGCGAGCATCGTTTTCTGCAACTGGCAGAGAATACGCAGCAACTGTTTTGGATCACAACACTCTACAGCAAAGAGCTGATCTACGTCAGCCCAGCCTGCGAAGCCCTTTGGGGCCTTTCCGCCGAAGAGGCTTACGCCAACCCCCAAGCCTGGATGCGCCAGATCCACCCCGACGATCGCTGGTTGTTCCCCACCATCCTCAAAGCCCAATCGGAGGGCAAATCCACCGATGTCGTCTTCCGCATTTATCACACTGATGGCCGCCTGATTTGGCTGCGAGAACGCACCTTTCCCATCGCCGACAAAGAGGGCAAAATCTATCGGGTGGCAGGGATCGTCGAAGACATCACTGAGTCCAAGCAACTGGAAGCCGAACGGCGTCGTATAGAGCAAGCCTGGCAACAAAGCGCCAACCATTTTCGGCAGATTTTTGAGCTGGCCCCCAATGGAATTGCCCTTGTGGACTTGCAGGGGCGATTTATCCAGGTCAACGATGCCTTTGCCCAGATTGTCGGCTACACCCCCGAAGAATTGAAACATCGGCAACAAC
>NZ_JANSHS010000279.1:0-3254 GCF_047461695.1 Synechococcus sp. R6-7 | reverse complement strand
GTGCTCTCTTTTGGCTCAAATGAAAGATCAGCACAACCTAGTTGGAATGACTATAATTTGTAATTTTTTACAGAAAGAGGCGTTTTTCAAAAGCTGAGCTGGCACTTGTTCTCTCGTTTTAACAAGTTGGCCAGAAACTTCTTAAGCTTTCTCTACTCTGTAGGCACGCTCTTCTGGATCCAGCTGATCCAGCTAGACCAGGGCATGGGGTAAGACTACTCCAAGATCCTATTCTCCCTCGGGGGGTGCTGCCGCCTCAGAATCCAAAATGGCCCCTGCTCCGTAAGAGTCAATATCGATGGCCTGGGATCCACCGGCAGCCAACAGAGCCATCAGGGATCCCAACTGCCACCACACCAAGCCTGCCGTGCTCAACACTAGGATCCCACCGACGCAGGCGGCCAAGGCCATAGACAGGCCAAACACGTTCAGACACGCGGCCACAAACCCAGAGGTAAACAGGCAGCAGAGACTGTAGGTGAGGATCACCCCAGGAGTGCGGTAGCGAATTTGCGCTTGGCTATCCCGGTTGAGCTGCCAAAGGGCCACCTGGTATTCCAAATTGTCCTTGAAAATGATGCCAAAGATAACAGCAAAAAAGCTGAATAAGGCGATGGCAGAGTAAATGGGGGGATTGACGAAGGGATCAGAAAGGGATTCCATAGGGCTGACCTCGGTTTGGGATCCAAGTCCTTAGCTTAACACTTCTTAGCATCACAGAAGATGTCTAGCAGGTCAATGTCAACAACACAACCGATAACGCCAGACCCAGTTGGGGCATGATGAGAACTGGTCGGGTATCACCTCATCTGCAAAAGGGCTGTAATCTGAGATGGGGGCTAAGAGCAGTAGGATGTTCGACAAGGGGCTGTAGCTCAGATGGATAGAGCAAGCGCCTCCTAAGCGCTAGGTCGGCGGTTCAAGTCCGCCCAGTCCCGCTTCCTCAAGCCGCCAGACTCCTGCCTGGGCAGGTCAACGATAGAGGTTGCAGGAGTTGTGTAGGTTGTAGCCGGAGACCAAAACCTCTTGCTGGCGATCCCCAAGGCCGATGTCACAGCGCAGGGGATTCCCACCAGCAGCTGTGTAGGTGTGAGACTCCGTCATCCAACGCATGCCAGCTGGGCCAGGTGTGGGAGGAACAACTTCGGGGAGACGATAGTTGGGGGCTTGCCAGGGATCTTGTAAATAGCGATCCCCGTGGATCCCTCCGAATTCAATATCGGCGTAGCCGGAGGGATAAACCGTAAAGTCCATGCGGAAGATTTCCGAAGCACGGCCAACGGTCGCCAAAGCTGTTTGGGCTTCAGCAACTCTGGAACGGCGAATGTGGTTAAGCAGGTTGGGAATGGCCACCGCGCAGAGAGTACCGACAATCACGATGACCACCAGCAACTCGATCAATGTCATGCCACAAGGAGCCGCAGTGGCCAGACGAAAGAGGATTCTCCGGAGATACACTTCATGAGGGGAAAACCGACTCATAGCAGTTTCAGTCCCGCTTCGGGAGAAATCAGGCACTTAGCTAAACCCAAAGGAGCTTGCCCCAGTATTCCAGCCTTTCCTTGGTTTCAGGTTACCCTTTGCGGATCCAAAACTTTCCCTGTCAAATCATGCGAACTCCTGAATCCAAAACCTCACTGGCTATCAACTGTGGGTAAGTTTTTTATAAACTGGCCTCAAGTTTTAAGCTCAGATAAAGCTGGGTTCACTGTGAACTATTTTCGCGGTTGTCTGTGGGGTGGCACTTGCTGCCGCCGCGGACTCTCATGGGTCATTCGTTTTTGGGAGCTCAGCAGATGAATTTATCCTCTCTCATTTGGTCAGGGAGGTCAGGCTTACTCTCGGAGCAAGATTGCCAGACAGCGGCGAATCAATACCTCACTCATGCGTTGGCGGTAGAGGGCGCTGGCCCGAAAATCCGCGATCCAGCCGTGGGCTTGCTCTGCCAAAAGTTGGGGAAGATGTTCTGGATCGGGCCGGGATCCCAGCCGCACCAGTTGTGGGGGTGAAAGGGCAGCATTGAGTCCGAAGCGATAATCGCCTGAGTCGGGATCGCGGGATCCGGCAACGATCACCAAGGCGGGATCCGTTTGGGTGATGCCGAGCCGCTGAAAGGTGCTGGGGCCGCGCAGCCGTTGGGCCGGGATCCAGATGGATCGCAAGGCTTCCCCCGGCTGCTGCAGAGTTTGTTGGGGGCCGATTTGAAAGTCCTGAGCGGGGATGTGGCGCAGGGATCCCTGCAGATCGATCAGCGTGTAGGTGGCCTCAAGGGCGATCAACACGGGTGCTACGACACCGACACTCAGGGCCAGGCAGAGATTTCCCCCTATCGTTGCCAAGTGGGCCACCTTAAAAGAGGCCAAAGACGCCATTCCCTCGCACAGGGCGCGGATCCCTGGCCAATGGGGTGGCCAATCGTATTGCAACAGTTGCTGGAAGGTACAGGTTGCCCCCAGTTTTAACCCTTCTGCACTGATTTCCAGCTCGTTCCAGTCCAGAGGATGCAAATCGATCAGTCCCCGCAGGTGGGGTTGCGGCTGTGAGAAGAGCCAAGTCCCCCCGGCCAGCCAGTTCCAGCCGGGATCCCAGGCGGTCAAGTCCTCAAGCTGTCGGGGACGAATGTAAGTGTGCAGATGGTGCAGATCCATGGGTTCTCTCAGGCAGGGATCCAGACTGCAGGCTTCAGGGGGCTAGAGAGCTTCCTGAAAGCATTGGGCGAGGGCCTGGCACAGCTCAGGGACAACATCAGCAGGCCAAAAACCTTCTCCGCGCCGGCCTTGATGCAATTGCACATAGAGACCCCAGGCAGTGGCGCTGCCGCTGGCTATCAGGGTCAAAGCAGGGAAAGTCTGCTCCAGCGTAATGCTCTCCTCCGCCATCAGTTGGGAGGCGATGGCCTCCATATCCTGCTGCAGGCGCTGCACCCCCTGCACAAACGCTTGCCACTCCTCCTGAGTGAGCTCCAGCGCCCAGGCTTCTCCCCCCACCAGCGCAACAAAAGGGGAACGGGTGGGATCCCAGCCCAGCCTCCAGCCGGATCCCTTGTGCAAAGAGGGGCGGCGTCCCGCCGTGGCGATTGGGAACCCGTCGTCGGGAACAGACAGGCGAGGAAAAGCATCCATGGTGCTCCGCACCGCTAACGCGACCACTGCAGGTAGGCCAAAAAAGATGGGGGTAAAATCGACAGGGTGTGTTTTAGGATAAAGCGGCCATGGCCAGTTGTCAGGCTCTCACTGCCAAACCCCGTCGGTTTT